>DNLQ01000243.1 GCA_003488415.1 Ruminococcus sp.
GCAGTTGCTGTTGAAGAGGCTATGAAGTAAGAAAGTCTTAAAGGCATGATAAAAGCCGCTCTCCGGAGCGGCTTTTTTGTATCTGTCACGCCGCTGCCGGAGGCGGAGAGAATGTTGCCGGAACAGTCACCGGCTCAGAGGACGGCAGAGCGGGACTGCTTCCGGTGAGTCTTGTGTCGGTGAACACGATAGTCAGCTTGCTGTCGGGCATCTCAAACCGTGAGAGCAGACCGCTGCTGTCAACGGAAAGTAAGTAGCCGCCGCTGTCGAGCGTGCCGGAAACGGTGAGAATGCCGTCCTTTTCCTCGCCGGAGAGCATCTCGTTCCGGGAGTTCTCCCCGGCTGCGGCGATAAGGTTCAGCAGCATAGCCTTCACCGGCAGGGCGGACTTGGGCACGGAGAAGGTAAGTCCCTTGTAGGAGGCGGTGACGGTACCGTCCGTATTGCTGAAGGTGAGCACCACTCCGCTGAGGGTATTGGGAGACTCAAACTCTGCCTGCCAGGAGTCCTCGTTCCCTGACAGTTTTCCCTGAGCTTCAAGTCTGTCGAGGGTGAGAGTCATGGACGCCTCAAACGGCTCGCCCAGGTGGTTCTCACGGCTGCCGGAGCTTCCTCCCCCGGCTGAGGGAACAGAGCAGGCAGTAAGCAGTACTGCGGTGACAAGGGCAAAAAGGGATACCATAAGTCTTTTCATGTATATCGCTCCTTTGGTATAAATGATAAGGCAGCACAGTAGGCGTACCACGGGGTACATACAGTGCTGCCCTTTTATACTTCCCTTGTTTTTACTGAGCGTTCAGCTTTTCCTTTATCATGTTGAAGGCACGGGGGATACTGTCGATGATGTCACGGGGGAGCATACCCTCCATACCCAGCTTCTCAGCGGCTGCATCTCCGGCAAGTCCGTGGAGGTACACGCCTGCACAGGCAGCCTCGTGGGGGAGATAGCCCTGAGCTGATACAGCTCCTATTATACCGGCGAGGATGTCTCCGCTGCCGCCTCTTGCCATACCGGCATTTCCGGTGTGGTTGGCAGCGGTGATGCGGTCATTGCATATCAGCGTGCCTGCGCCCTTGAGGACAACGGTTATACCGAACTTCTCTGCGTACTTCTCTGCTACTACGATACGGTTATCGTTTATCATGCTGCTTTCACAGCTTAGCAGTCTTGCCATCTCTCCCGGGTGGGGAGTGATGATAACATCCTTTGTGATGTTCTGTAATATATCTATGTCCCTGGCTATGCAGTTTATTCCGTCGGCGTCGATGACTGTTGCAGCTCCGCACTCCTGAGCTGTGCGGACTACGAATTTTGTAAGCTGCACTGTATCGTTGGTAACGCCCATGCCGCAGCCGATGACTACGGTATCGGAGCTGCTGATAGCTTCCTTCAGGGCGTTTGTATTGGACTCAAAGAGCATGAAGCCCTTGTCGTCGTCTGCAAGCTCCAGGAAGGTAGCCTCGGGAGCGAGTACAGCGGCGGTATCAATACATCTGGGCACTGATGCCAGCTTTACAGCGCCTGCGCCTGCACGGAGCGCTCCCAGTGCAGCAAAGGCGGCAGCTCCGCGCATGGAGTCTGAGCCTGCGATGATAAGGAGCCTGCCGAAGAGTCCCTTGTGAGCGTCCCTCTCACGCTTGGGAGGGAAACCGGAGATCTCGAAGCGGTCTATCCTGTGGTACTGTCTCTCGCCCTCTACAGCGGACAGTGCAGCAGGCGGGATGCCGATGTCTGCAACGCTGATACTGCCGCAGAGCTTTTTCAGCGGATACTGAGTCATGCCGGTCTTCTGCCAGCCGAAGGTAATGGTCTCGTCAGCCTTGAATGTGCCGGCAGAGACAGTGCCGTTTGTGCAGTTTCCTCCGCTGGGAACGTCGGCGGCTATCTTGTAGGCAGCCGTACCTATGCCGAATACAGCCATAATGTCCTTGCTCAGCTTGCCCTTGAAGCCCGTACCGAAAACGCCGTCCACCAGCACATCTGCGCTGACCACAGCCGAACGGACTGCTGCCATGCGTTCCTTTTCAGCCAGGAGGATCTTCTCGATAGGAGACAGCTCCTTTTTCTTTTTCAGTTCGCTGATCTCCGATTCCTGCACAGTCATATAGCTCAGTTCAGCGGCTTCTATGGCGGCATTGGTGGAATCGTCCCGGTAGCCGGAGATGATGTTCACTCTGTCCGGCAGACGTGAGAGCATCTCCTTTGCGAGGTCGGTCTTGGGTTCGCCGCAGAGGGTGACTACTGTAAGGCTGTAGCCCTTGTATACCAGCAGATCGGCGGCGGCGGAGCAGTCACCTCCGTTGTTGCCTGTACCGATAAGGAAGGTGATGTTGGTAGCCTCCGGCGGGAGCTGTATCTCCTGCCGGCAATAGGTGTCGATGCGTTCAGCAAGGCGCTTTCCGGCGTTCAGCATCAGCTGACGCTTTGATACGCCGAGTTTCTCTGATCTGTCCTCGATCTTCCCCATCTGCTTGGGTGTTACTACTCGCATTTTGTTGCCTCCTTAGTTAAGTTTATTTCTAAGAGCGCCCGGAAGGGCTCTCCTGATATTCCCCAGCATCCTTTCATCGGGAGTGAAGATAAGTCTTGTTATGCCGTAATTCTCGTGCTGGAAATCTGCATAGTAATCCTGAAGGGCGGCAGGCTCACTTCCGTCCTCGCCGGGGAGCGCTGCCGGGACTCCGGAAGCTATTACCACGGTCATATCCGGTGACTCCTCCGCCTGTTCGCTGTATATGCCGAAATCGGTGAACGCTCTCACATTCACGGTGAGCATTTCACGGCGGCGCTTCTTGGCAATGATCTTGTCGATATCCAGTTCGCCGTTGGTGAAGGTGTATTCGTATTCTATCTGCATCCCCTGCACCATGTACACTGTACCTGCACCGCAGGCTGCGGCGAGAATAAGGCCGAAAAGTGACAGCAGCGGTGAGGGTATAAGGAGCAGCGAGATCAGAGCGATAGCGGCAGCAAGCAGGAATCCGGTGATGAAGAGTGCTATTGACCTGGCTCTTGCACCTGAGCCGATGTCTTTCTTTACGATCTGTTCTGCAAAATTATCCATTGTATAAAACTCCGTTTCATGAAATATTCTGGTTGTGCGATCGTCCGCAGTATAAACGGACTGATGAACAATGATTCCCGGTGCGTACCCGGCGGCACCGCACACACCGCCCCGGCAGTAAAACCGCCCGTGCGATAGCAAGTTATCTGACGAATCCGGGCAAGAAGTAAGGTCAACCATAAAAC
>DNLQ01000019.1 GCA_003488415.1 Ruminococcus sp.
AGAGACATCCGGAGCTGAAGAAGTCGTTGAGGCTGAAACGGAAGAGATTCCCGAGCCGGAAGAGGCATCCGGAGCCGAAGAAGTCATTGAGACAGAACCGGAAGATACACCTGAACCGCCAGTCAGTGCAGAAGGTGTAATTTCAATTGACTATGACGGAAGATATAAAGGTATCGCCAGTGCCGGAAACGTGAGCGTTGTGGTCTCATGTACTGATGAAGCACATATACCGGAGGGTACTGTGATATCCGTTGAAGAGATCAGCGCAGATTCTGATACATACTACGATCTCATTTCAAGGTCGGGCGACACCCTTTACGCAGAACATAAGGATGAACCGATAGACTTCGCCTACGCAAGATTCTTCGATATCTCCTTCATGGCAGGCGGCGTTCAGATCGAACCATCCGCACCGGTTTCCGTAGAGATTATCTACGACAGACCGTCCCTTGACTACGAAAACTATGACATAATGACCGAAGTTATCCATTTTATCGGGGATGAACCGGTTCTTATGGATACTGTCAGGAAACAGGGAACAGAGACCTCTGCAAAGCTCAGTCTCCGTGGGGCAAAAGCGCCGGAAACTGCGGTATCCGACAGAGTGATGTTTGAGGCGGATTCATTCTCCGCATACGGACTCCTGTTCTACCATGCGGATGGAAATAATATCGGTAATATGCTTGACGGTATGACTGTCGGGCTTGTACGCTGGGAGCATTCAGAAAATATTGATGTTACCAAGACTGGTACAGCACTTACGGCTGAAGAGCATTCAACAGGCAGACTTGTAGCCCAGACAGTTACTACATATCCCAGATCAAAGGTGGATTCCGAAGAGGATTTCACACAGTATGCAATAACTGATTTCGGGATCACACAGTGGACATTCACCTACATAAGCGGCAACAGCTATTATGTTACCACTGATGTGGACGGCGTCACCAAGTATCTAACCATACGGAACGGAAGTCTTGTACTTCTCGATGCACCTGATGCAAATGGTTATTCTGAGATCATCGTTCAGAATGACGGTTCAGGCAATCTCGGCGGAAAGATAAAACTCCGCAATCGCAATAATTATGCGGTAAACCTGAAGAGCAATGATCAGAAACAGGGTTTCCAGTCTTCAAATTGGAGTGCAGAGCATGGTCAGGCAACCACAAATGTAGGTGAGTGGTTCGCCCCCGCTGTACTGGCGGACGTAAAGTCTGAGATACATACGGCACAGAAGGTAAGTGCTTCTGACAGAGTGAATTTCAGCGACGGCGCCGATGTAGTAATATACAGCAAGATATGGGACAGCGGAACAGAGTCCTATGTAAACTACGCGATTAACGGAAACGGCGAACTCGTAAAGGTATGGGAGAGCGGTGACGTTGTACAGTGGAAGGATGGTTCGGATACAAGTATTTACTGGAAGTTCATAGAGCATGAAAACGGTTACTACGATTTCTACAATCCTGTGACCGGTATGTACCTTGCACCACAGAACGGACAGCTCCTTTCAAACAATATGATAGGTGTTACTCTTACGGGCAGAGAGAACGTTGAGTACAGATCTTCAATAGAAGCCTGGGACGGAAATATATGGAGCTGGTACGGATATAAGTATACTGATGATAAAAAACTGCTTCCTGTTCCGGATACCGCTTCAGATCAGCTTTGCTTCGCGGTGAAGAAACCGAATCAGCCGTTCCTTCCTGTTGAGACTGTTGACAGCAAGGCTGAGGGCATCACCATAAAGATGTTCGACTATAATAAAGGGGCAGGTACAGTGGAAAGAGATCCGCTGCAGACTGCGATCATGGGCGAGAATCAGTATATGGGTGACGGAAAGGGTGCAAGGACTGGTCTCGTAGAAAAAATTCTCGTTGACGGATTCCCTGTGGCAACAAGAACACACAAGAGTCTTGATACGCTCTTTACAGATAACGATCAGATCAGATCTGCCCATGAAGCAAATCACCTTTTTATAAAGTCAACATATGATGAAACAGGCTACTTTGAGTACAGTTGTTTCGACAACTCTGCTTTCCTTATGAAGGAGAACGGCGACGGTCAGACTCCATCAGCAGAAGGCTATGACGGGGTATACGACTTCACCGTCATGCAGGAGCTTGCTTCACCCGGCAATAGCAAGGATACATATAAACGTGGTAATTTCCTGCCGTATGATATGGCTGACGCAAACGATAACGACAGCAGCAATCTGTTCGACGGCAATCTACAGCCTCTTACAGAAGATAATCCACGATATGATGAACAGATTTTTTCACAGAGATCTACCGACTACTTCTTCGGAATGTCACTTGAAGCTACGTTCATGATGCCGGAGAATGGTTGTGACAAAAACGGCAATCCGCTTATTTTCGAGTTTAACGGAGATGACGACTTCTGGCTGTTTATTGACGATGTTCTTGTTATCGACCTTGGAGGCATACACAACGCTCTTACCGGAAGCATCAATTTCCAGACCGGTGAGGTAAAGATGTATAACGGTTCAACTGCCAATACCTATACCGTTAAGAAGCTGATTGACTGTTTCCGTGAAGCAGGAGTATTTCCGGACGGAAGCCCCTGGGACGACAGCAAGGTGAGCAGCTACTTCAAGAACGACGGCAGCTTTGCAAGCAACGAGGGAATATTCAAGGATTACAGCTCCCACAAGATGAAGATGTTCTATATGGAGCGTGGTAGGGGAGCTTCAAACCTTAAACTCCGCTTTAACCTGGCTACAGTGCCGGAGAACAGTGTATTCCTTGAGAAACAGCTTACAGGTACAAAGACTACAGACTATTCAAATACAAGATACCCGTTTCAGCTCTGGTATAAGCCGGAAGGCAGCGAAGAGTACATACTCTACGAGAATCCCGGGGACGAAACAAAAAAAGCACGTTTTGAGGGCAGGAGTGAACTGGTTCCCTACGATGCGGCTGCTGTTATAAACGGAAGGACTTACAATAACGTGTTCTACCTGCGTGCCGGTGAAAAGGCAGAGTTCATACTGCCTAATCAGGGTACAGAGTATTTCTTCAAGGAGTTAGGCATCAGAAATGCTGAGTACGATTATGTGAAGATCAACAATGAGACGGCATTCAGAAGTGACGGCGATTACACCTATGCAGAACAGGAAACATACACCGTCGGAGATGGCGAGATGTCTGGTAATTATACTGACATCAGTTCTGTTGAGGATATTGTGAGCAGCCGTAAGCGTGTCATCTACGAAAACCATGTTGATCCTGACTTTCTCAGAAAGCTGAAGATCACCAAGAAACTCGTGAGACTTGAAGGAGAAGACGAGATACCTGTTGAAGATGATAAGACCGGATTTGAGTTCCAGATATTCTTTTTGGATGAGAACGGAGAACCTGTCCCGTACTCCAAGGGCGAGTATTATGTAGTAGATGAAGACAATAATTACTACGGTTATGTGGGCGGTAAGCTCACCAAGCTCGGCAGGGAAAAGACGGTATGCAGTATATCCGGTAATAACGGTTCAGTTGCAGGGATACCGGTGGGATTGTCGGTAGTGATAGAAGATCTCCTCCCCACTACCGGTTTCTACGTCTATGAAGAGGGAAATAAGATCCCTCTTGGATATCAGCTCCTGAGATATGAGCGAGGATATGTGAACGGAGATGCAACGTACAGTCTGTATAATTCAAGCGAAGTGAATAAGGGCATCATACGTGAGAACATTGATGCCAATATGACAGTAGTCAATCAGAAGGGCTTCGGTATAACTGTAAACAAGGACTGGGCCGATAAAGAGTATACAGACACTCACGAGACTATCTATATCGCACTTTTCCGCAGTGATGACGACTCCTTCGTTCCGGGAACACTCAGAAGTCTCGTATCACCGGAGACTGCGGTGTACTATTTCAACGATCAGGATGAAGCGAGTCAGTATTACTCCAGAGAAATAAAGAAAGATACAATCCAGCCTGACGGTTGGGAGAGCGATCTTTCATCTGTAACTTACTGTGAGCCTTATTCTGAAGGAGAATGGACGAGACTGGCAGCTTCACCTATCGGAGAATCGGATTCAGATTTCAATTATAGCATAGGATATGAACAGGGATACATTGAAGGCTCCGGACACAATGTCAGAACAGATACGATCACAAATTCCCGTGATCATCTCAGAATACTGAAAAAAACTCCGGACGGGCATCCTCTTGCGGATGCAGTATTCACACTTACAGATATTACCGGTACACCAAGAGTTATCGGTGAATTCACATCTGATGACGACGGATTGGTGACAGATGCTTATCTTACTTCTGATCACAGATATAAGCTGAGCGAGACCTCCGCACCGGACGGATTCAAGAAACTGTCAGATGACATAATAATAATTGTAAACAGTGACGGCACACTTTCCATAGAGCCCGGTGCTGAGGATGCAGAGCAGATCGAGATCGAGCTCTCAGATGACGGAAAGAGCGGAACGCTCATTGTTACAGATGACAACTATGGTATATCTCTCCGGAAGACAGATACCCAGGGAGAACCGCTCAGCGGAGCGGTATTCAGGATATACCGCTATGATAAGGCGAACGGAAGAAAATATACCAACAGCGGAACTGAACGCCTGATATCCGATCATAACGGAGTATTCTTCAGCGGAAAACTCAACAGCGGATACTATCTGATCGAGGAGACTGCTCCGCCGGGAGGCTATGCAGGACTTGACTATCAGGTGGTAATGCATATAAGGCTTCAGGACGGCAAGGTGGATGAGCTTTACAAGGTAAACTATAACAGCGAAACTGAGCGTTATGAAGAAGCGGAAAGTGTATTGGAAGAGTGGAATACTGAAACTGCTGAAAGCTCTACGATACGTTTCCCGAATGAAAAAGTATCAGGTAATCTGATAATCAGAAAGACTATCGACGACACTGATCCGGAGAAGGGTAATCCCACATTCATGTTCAGGGTGACACAGATAAAGGATGCTTCCGGAAATACTGTGAGCAGCGGCGAGCAGTACATAAGATGTATCCCGTTCAGTGCAGCCGCCGGGGGAACTTCCGGGGAGATCAGGATCGAAGATATGCCGATAGGCACATATATTGTCGAGGAGCTGTCGACACTTACCTATGATCCGGTATCACTCACAGTTGATGGAGATGAACATGCGATCATAAGCAGCAGTACAGTAGCTTCAGTAAAGCTGCAAACTGATGATCCTGTCACAGTTTCCTATAACAACAAGCTCAACGACAACGATGGTTATACGACATACGCAGATAACAGGATAGACTACCCTGATCCTCAGGGCGAAGAGGAATGAGGTGGTACAGGTGAAGATAAAGACAAAAGAAATACTGCTCGTAGCAGCTTCAGCAATGATCTTCCTTACGGCGTACACACTTGCCTACCTCTCCGGTTCGGACTTCATAACCAACAGGTTCAGAGGCGAACAGGTCGAACCGGTTACTGACGAAGGTCTGAAGATAACAGTAACGGAGGTGTTTGAACCTCCTACAGAAAGAAGCAGCGAGGCGTTCCTTAAAAAGGTTCAGATAGCAAACACCGGTTCTGAGGACTGCTATGTCAGAGTCCGGTTGGAATTCTCCTCTTCTTCGATAAGAGACATAACAAAACTCTCAAATAATGATGACAAGGACAATGAAAGCTCCTATGTGGATGCAGCCGAATATCCTGACTCAGCACTCCCGGAGGGCTGGGAATACAGACCAATGGACGGCTACTACTATTACACACAGCCGCTTCCGCCGGGAGGCAGTACTGTAAGCCTGATAAAATGGGTGAAAACGGTATTCCCGGAGAACTGGGAAGGTGCTGTTGACGGATACGACATCTATGTTTATTCAGAAGCAGTACCGGCTGAAGGAGAAAACGGAGAGGGACTGACTTATGAAGAAGCGTGGCGGTAGGCTGCTGAAAAAGAGTCTGCACGCCGTCATAAACGCAGCCTTCACAGTCATCATACTGACAGGAGCAGCTATCGCCGGACTCAGAGTCTGCGGGATACAGCTGTACTCAGTTCTTACAGGTTCTATGGAGCCTGAACTCCCGGTCGGCAGCATCTGCCTTATAGACAGGAGATACAGTTTTTCAGAGTTGATACCCGGAGACATAATAACCTTCCGGTTATCTGATGATTCTGTGGTCACTCACAGAGCAGTGAGGATCATAGGTGACACTGTATATACCAGAGGCGATGCAAACAATGCCGAGGACAGCAGTCCTGTCACAGAAGAGGGTTATATAGGAAAATGTATACTCTCATTGCCTAAAACAGGTTATATTGTACGGTTCATACGCAGCCGGATAGGATTACCGCTGCTTGCAGCACTTATAGTGTTCCTTATAGTGGCAGACAGATGTCTTGGCAGGGCATGACCGGACAAGTAACATACAGGAGGATCAGATCAATGAACAAAGAGAACAAAGGCCCGCCGGAAAAGAAAGGCTATGCCGTATACGTGATATTCAGAAAGATCATTGTGTATCTTTTCTGTGTGGGTATCGTCATAGCATCGTTTCTGTTTGCATCAAGCAAAACACCGAATAAGTCGTTGTTTGGATACCGGTACTATACGGTTATAACACCCTCAATGACTCCGGCTTATAACGTAGGTGATATGGTATTCGTCAAGATAGAAAAAGCCGATGGCATCAACGTTGGTGACGTTATAACATTTAATCCGTCAAGCGGAAGTGACGCTTATCTTACACACCGTGTCACACAGAAGCTGACCGATTATCAGGGCACGGGCATTACCTGTTTCCGTACAAAGGGTGATGCAAATGATTCAGAGGATTCATTCCTTGTAGACGAGGACAGAGTTATTGGAAAAGTTAAGCTGAGAGTGCCGAAATTAGGCTATGTTGTGCGGTTCATACAGCTAAGGTGGTATTTTATAATCCCGCTTGCTGTGATGCTGTGGCTTTCTCTCAGACTTATGAAGCTGTATTTCTCACCGAAGGATGACAGCACCACACAGGAAAACACAACACAAAACCAATGAAAAGGAGTTATGATCTATGAAAAATAATGATAGCAGAAAAAATGAAAAGAGAGCTCTTGTAGCTTCACTCAGCCTTGCAGCAGTAACAGCGGCAGGCGCAACATTCGCATGGTTCACCAGCAAGGACGAGGTAACTAACCGGCTGACAGCAAGTGCTGATTACGGCGTAAGCATCGTCGAGGACTTCACCCCTCCCGAGGACTGGCTGCCCGGTCAGGAGATCAATAAGGATGTTTCTGCTGTAAATACCGGAAATATCGCAGCATTTGTACGTCTTGCACTGCTCAATGATGCGAAGCTGAAGGTCAGCGCAGCAGGCAAGCCAATAGCTTCCTTCGATGCTGATGACGAGGAGCTTGTAAAACTGAATACACAGGCTTCTACAACAAATACACCATCCGGTGGAAATGCTGTAAACAACACAGCTAACGAAGTCACACTTCTTCAGGGCGGCGGTACACTGGTTATCGCAGGCGGTCGGGCTGTATCACCCTCTGATGCTTGGAATGTGCGTTCAGGTGATGACGGTGATGATTCTGCAACACCCGATTATTCCGGAAGCGGACAGTTTGATCCTGCTGTAACACTGACAGTTTCCGATCCGGCAAGTACATATGCAGCCGAGTATGGCAGCGGAGTATATATTTTCCAGCGTACACTGCACGAGATAGACGGTGATGTAGTAAAGTATTCCGGTTACTACTATGATGCTGACAATGATGCTTTCTATGCTCTGGAAACACAGCCCGGCACAGTATACCTTCCCGATGGTTCTGTAACAGTTACAGAGGATGAAGACGGTGTTGTAACAGCATCTGTAGGCGCTGATGTTAAGCTGGCTGCAACAAAAGATGTTGAGATCCAGAATGGCTCTTCTGATCCAGTATTTGCGTCTGAATGGCTGAAGGCAGACGGTACAGCAACTACAGCCGGTGCTGATGACGCAGCTATGATCCGTCTTACATATGTAGGCAATGACGATACATCTGCTGAAAAGGAACTTGATGATGTAATAATCGACATCAATCTTGCTTCTGACTGGAATGATAACTGGACATACATATCTGCTGCAAGCGATAAGAGTAATGGCGTAAATGACATCGGCTACTTCTTCTACAACAACATTCTTGAGCCCGGCGCTACAACAGAAAAGCTCGTTGACAGTGTAACTCTGAACAAGGATGTTACACAGGAAGCGTATAAGGAACTCGTTTACGATCTGACAATTGCACTTGACAGCATCCAGATCACACCTGATGAAGAGAATACTCCTGCAAGCTATGTAACAGCAGTAAATGATGCAGGATGGGGTGCAACGGCTGCTTATGACGGAACAGAGGTAAGCTGGACTTGATAGCAGAGAACAAGAAATGAAAGGAGGAGACAGCCGGATGAAATTAAAAAGAGTGGTAACCGCTCTGGCAGGCTGTCTCCTGCTTCTTTCAGGCAACAGCCGGGAGGCTGTTGCTGATACGCTGCTGCCCGACGGTACTGTTGCCGGACTTCCGGCAAGACTGTCCGTTCTTGACTCCGAAGGAAACAGTCCCAATGAAAAGGGAGAGTACTTTTTCCACGTAGAGAATATGACATTCGGTGAGACCTACACCAAGAATGTGCAGATAACGAATCTGCGTGAAGACAAGGCGTATCATATTTACTTCTATGTTGAACCTCTTGAGAAATCCGGTGAGATCGACCTTGAAAATGAAGTGGACTGCACCATGACACTGGGTGGCAGAGAGGTATTCCATGGCAATGTGAACGGTATAGGCAACATAGATCTGACAAAAGCTCCCCTTGATCTTGGATACTACAAGCCCGGTGACACTGACACGCTTTCGTGCAGTGTTGTATGGAACGGCATGGACGGTGACGTTTTCATTGATGAGGGCAAAAGGATAGTTGACAAGAAAGGAGTCACCGTCATACGTGATAAGGACGGTGACAGGTATGTATACGGGGAGATAACCTACAAGTGGATATTCTACGCTGCTGTAGACGAGGACTATGAGCCGCCGTACACCGGAATGTTTGCAGTTGACGGTTCACTGTGGCTGAGCTGTATAGCAGCGTCGGCAGTACTTCTTCTTGCAATGGCTCTGCTGGTGCTGAGAAAACGTCGGAAGGGAAATCAGGAAGAATGAAGAAGATACTGACGGTCTTAGTTGCACTTGCAGTTATAGCTGCCGGTATCTATGCCGGATACCGTTATCGCAATGAGGTATATCTTCCCGAGAAAGAACTGACGGAGGATACAGAAAAGATGGAGGAGCAGCTTGAAGAGCTGCGGCCTGCACTGCCGATGAAAGACGGAATACCGGAAGACGGCGAAGGACTTCCGGAGACTGTAACGTCTGAGTATGAGAATATGATAGCATGGCTCACCATCCCCGGTACACGCATCGACTATCCGGTGATGTACAGCGGTGATAATGAGTATTATCTCACCCATGCCTTTGACGGAACAGATAACGTCCTCGGCACACCCTTTCTGGATATGCGGTGTCTGCCGGATCTTTCGGGCTTTACATCCATTGTGTACGGACATCATTTCACACAGATGCGGATGTTTGCCGGTATCTTTTCCTTTAAGGACCAGACGTATATGGAGCAGCACGATACAGGGTATCTCATAACAGGAGACGGTGTCAGACAGGTAAGTTTTTTTGCATACCTTAATGTACCAAAGGAGTCACCGGTTTACAGCACAGTATTTCTGACCGAGGATGAAAAAACGGATTATCTTGATATGCTGTGGTCTGAGGCAGTATACGCCGTGAAGTATCAGCCGGAGGATCTTATTGACAAGCATCTGCTGCTGCTTTCCACCTGTACCTACGAATTTAACGACGCAAGGGGAGTCCTTGCGGGAGTTATCGAAGACGGTAACAAACAGGATGAATAAGAATCAAAAACCGTTGTTTCCATGTTTGAAACAGCGGTTTTTTCTTCACAATAATAAACGGGATCTTTTCATGGAGGGAAGCAGCGGAAAAGGCGTATTGACATGAAGTGAATGTTAGTTTATAATAATTGTATCGGTTCCGGAGGTGAGAGTGTGGAAAAGTACATATACAGCGGACAGAAAAAGCTAAGGTGCGGTTATACAACAGGGACGTGTGCAGCGTCAGCGGCAAAGGCATCCGCAATGCTGCTGCTCAGCGGTCAGATACCTTCAGAGGTAATGCTGAAGCTGCCATCGGGAGAACAGATAACTATTGAGGTATCGTCTGTTCTGAAAAATGAAGCAACGGCAGTGTCTTCAGTTGTCAAGGACAGCGGAGACGATCCTGATGTGACTAACGGTATAATAATTTTTGCAGAGGTCTCACTTTCATCCGAAGGTATAGAGATACTTGGCGGAGAAGGCATAGGCACAGTCACAAAGCCCGGACTGGATCAGCCTGTAGGAGCTGCTGCGATCAATTCAGTCCCACGTCGCATGATAGCTCAGGCGGTCACTGAGACAGCAGAAAAGTACGGCTACACAGGAGGATTCCGGATAGTGATATCAGCACCCGGAGGAGAGGAGCTTGCAAAAAAGACCTTCAATCCCAGAATGGGGATAGAGGGCGGTATATCAATTATCGGCACTACAGGTATAGTCGAGCCTATGAGTCAGCGGGCGCTGGTGGAAACAATACGTGCGGAAGCGAGTATGCGGCGTGCAGCCGGACATGAGTATCTGCTGCTGACAGTAGGCAATTACAGCGAGGACTTCATAAAGCTGAAAAACGGCACTCTTGCAGACCGGGCGGTAACTTGCAGCAACTACATCGGGGAAGCACTTGATATAGCGGTATCACTGGGATTCAAGGGTGTTCTGCTGGTGGGACATATCGGAAAGCTGGTAAAGCTGGGCAGCGGCATAATGAATACACATTCAGGCTATGCTGACGGGAGGATGGAAACACTTATTGCCTGCGGAGTTCTTGCCGGAGCGGAAAGCGGAGTTCTTGCGGGACTTGCAGGCTGCGTGACCACAGATGCAGCGATAGAAATGCTTGAAGAGCATGGGGCAGCGGATAAAACGCTCAGGGTACTTACCGAGCGTGTGGGATACTACCTTGACTGCCGAGTACGCAGCAGCATAGAAACAGGAGCGGTCATATTCTCTCAGAAGCAGGGGCTGGAGCTCATGACGAGTCGTGCTTCTGAGCTTATGGAACATATATCGGAGGAATAGTATGGTACATTTTGTAGGGGCAGGCTGCGGAGCTGCCGATCTGATAACACTCAGGGGCAAGGCGCTCCTTGAAAGAGCTGATCTTGTGATCTACGCAGGCTCTTTGGTAAATCCGGAGCTGCTGAAGTATACTAAAAAGGGCTGCCGGATACTCAACAGTGCAAAGATGACTCTGGACGATGTTATCACTGAGATGCAGAAGGCAGAGTCTGAGGGACTTGAGACGGTGAGACTCCATACCGGAGATCCGAGCATATACGGGGCGATACGTGAGCAGATGGACAGACTCAGACTTTCGGGCATTGAGTACGATATATGTCCGGGAGTAAGCTCCTTCTGCGGAGCAGCAGCAGCTCTGAAGGCTGAATACACACTTCCTGACGTTTCGCAGACTGTAATACTCACACGTATGGCAGGGCGTACACCGGTACCGGAAAGGGAGAGTGTAAAATCTCTTGCGGAGCATGGCGGTACTATGGTAATATTTCTCAGCGCAGGGATGACAGAGGAGCTGTCACGTCAGCTGACGGAGGGCGGATATTCTCCTGAGACTCCGGCAGCTATAGTGTACAAGGCGACCTGGGAGGACGAAAAGGTGTGCCGCTGTACAGTAGGGACTCTTGCTGAGACTGCGAGGAAAAACGGAATATACAAGACAGCTCTGATAACCGTCGGGGGATTCCTGGGTGAAGACTACTCTCTGTCCAAGCTGTATGATCCGGCATTTGAGACGGAGTTCAGAAAGGCAGAGGAGAAATGAAGATAGCAGTCATATCCTTTACCGGTAAGGGACTTAGGCTCTCTGAACGCATACAGACTGTCCTGCCTGAGCATAAGGTGAAGCGTTACTGTCATATCAGTCATTGCGCCGATGGATGTGAAGAGTTTTCACGTACAGGCGAGCTTGTGGGAGAGCTGTGGGACAAAGCAGATGCAATAGTATTTGTGAGCGCCTGTGGTATAGCAGTAAGGGCAGCAGCTCCGTATCTTCGCTCCAAGACCACCGATCCCGCAGTAGTGGTCATGGACGACAGCGGAAGGTATGCGATACCCATACTTTCAGGACATATCGGCGGAGGAAACGAGCTTGCGGAGAGACTTGCAGAAAGAGTCGGAGCAGAGGCGGTGATAACTACTGCAACTGATTCCGGAAAACATTTCTCCCCTGACAGCTTTGCAGCAGCAAACGGTCTGATGATCACAGATATGTCAGCAGCAAAGGCGATAGCGTCAGCTATACTTGACGGAGAGAAAACGGGTATAGTAAGCGATTACGGATATACCGAGCTGCCCATTGACGTCTCAGAGGACGCCTTCTGCCGCACGGGGATGTATATAGGATGCAGCGGCAGAGAGCCGTTTCCGTTGACACTGAAGCTGATACCGAAGAATATCGTTATTGGCATAGGCTGCCGGAAGGATACTCCGGCTGAGAGGATAGAAACGGCAGTGAAGCAGGCTTTCAGCCGGGCAGGAATACAGCCTGAGCGCATCATCATGGCAGCTACAATAGATATAAAAGCCCGTGAGGAAGGACTTCTGGAGTACTGCCGAAGTATAGGAGTTCCGCTCCGTATCTGTTCTGCCGAAGAACTTCTTGCTGTTCCGGGAGAATTCACCTCTTCAGATTTTGTAAGGAGCGTAACGGGAGTAGACAATGTATGCGAAAGGAGTGCGGCACTGTGCAGCGGAGGAAAGATAGTGATAAGAAAGACCGCAGTCTGCGGAGTGACAGTTGCCGCAGCAGAGAAACCGATAACGCTGGATTTTGAAAGGAGGAGACTGTGATGCTGTATATAGTAGGTACAGGAGCAGGCAGCCATGAAGGAATGACAATAGCTGCGGAGCAGGCTGTAAAAGAAAGCGGGCTTATAGTAGGCTACACAAAGTACATTGAGCTTCTCAGGGAGCATTTCCCGGATAAGGAGTATGCGTCTACAGGTATGCGTCAGGAGAAGGAGCGTGTGGAGCTTGCTCTGAAGGAGTCTCAGACAAAAGTAGTTTCACTGATATGCAGCGGAGATCCGCAGCTTTACGGAATGGCAGGACTTGCACTGGAGCTGAGTGAGAGATATCCGGGGACTGAAATAGAGATAGTTCCCGGAGTTACAGCAGCATTCAGCGGCGGAGCTGTACTCGGCTCTCCGCTGACCTGTGATTTTGCAGTAATAAGCCTTTCGGATCTGCTGACTCCCATGGAGAAGATCTGTAAACGGCTTGAATGCACAGCAGAGTGTGATATGGTGATAGTACTTTACAATCCATCATCCAGGTCACGAAGCGACTATCTCCACAAAGCCTGTGATATAGTGCTGAAATACCGAAGTCAGGAGACAGTATGCGGATACGTCAGGAATATCGGCAGGGAGGGTGAGGAAAGCAGGATACTCACATTATCCGAGCTTCGTGATACGGCTGTGGATATGTTCACAACGGTATATATAGGCAGCTCTGAAACGAAGGTGATCGGAGGAAGAATGGTTACTCCAAGAGGATACCGTGATGTGTGATCTGCTGATATTCGGAGGAACAACCGAGGGCAGACTGCTTGCGGAGCTGTGTGTGAACAAAGGAATAGGGTGTACTGTGTCGGTAGCAACGGATTACGGTGCATCGCTGCTTCCGGAGGGAGCAAAGGTACTTGTAGGCAGACTTGACTGTGACGGGATGAAGCAGCTTATCAGCCGGCAGGGATACAGAGCAGTCATAGATGCCACGCATCCCTATGCTTCCGAGGTTACGGCAAATATCCGTACAGCCTGTGCCGATACAGGGGCAAGCTACATAAGACTTGTCCGCCGGAGCGCAGTATCAAGCGGACGAACGGCTTCGTCCATGGGGGAGCTGATACACCTTATCGACAGTACACAGGGAACTGTATTGAGCACACTTGGAAGCAAGTCGCTTAGCGATCTGACAAAAGTGAAGGGATATAGTGAAAGAATGTGGCTGAGGTTACTGCCAGGTGAAGGAGTAAAAGAAAGGTGCAGGGAGCTGGGATATGATGCTGATAAGGTGATAACGGAGAAGGGGCCGTTCACAGTGGAGCAGAACACAGAGCATATCAGGCTTAGCGGTGCATCGGTGCTTGTGACCAAGGAAAGCGGGGGAGCAGGGGGGTATCCTGAGAAGGCAGAAGCTGCAAGAATATGCGGCGCAGAGCTTATAACACTTATCCGTCCGGCAGAGCAGGGATACAGCTTTGAGGAAGTAAGAGAGATCATAGAGAAGGAGCTGGAAGAATGAAGGTATACATAGTCGGTACAGGTATGGAAGGAAGGGATACTCTGACCGCAGCGGCTGAGAGAGTAATATCCGAAGCGGATGTGCTGATCGGAGCTGAGCGAATGACAGCACCGTATCGCAGAGAGGGAAGGCGGATCGTCAATGCCTGTCTGCCGGGAGATATAGCAGCCGCACTAAAGAAGGCGGATTGTGACTCAGCAGCAGTGCTGCTCTCCGGAGATACAGGATTCTTCAGCGGAGCAAAAAAGCTGCCGGAGCTGCTTGAGGAGCATGATACAGAGATAGTATGCGGAATCTCAACGCCTGTGTATTTCTGTTCAAGACTGGGTATATCTTACGAGAGGATGAAATATGTCTCACTTCACGGCAGACACGGGAATATAGCGATAAATGTGCGGACAAACGAAAAGTGTTTTTTTCTTCTTGGAGGAAATGTCACTCCCGGGGAGCTGTGCCGTACACTCTGCCGCTTCGGACTCAGTGAGGTAACAGTGCATATCGGTGAGGAGCTTGGAGGGCTGTGTGAAAGGATACGCTCAGGCAGAGCTGAGGAGTTTACAGAGATCACAGCGGAGAAGCTGTGTGCAGTAATAACGGAGAATCCGGCTGCGTTGGGATACATCCCCTGTGGAATAGATGACAGCGGCTTCATACGAGGCAAAGTACCCATGACAAAAAAGGCAGTCCGGGAGAATATTGTTTCCGGACTCTGCATAGAGCGTGATTCTGTGTGCTGGGACATAGGCTGCGGCACCGGTTCTGTATCTGTAGAAATGGCGTTCCGCTGTCCGGACGGTATGGTGTACTCTTTTGACAAGTCGCCGGAAGCCTGCGGACTGACCTCGGAAAACGCAGATAAATGGGGCTGTGATAATATCACGGTCATTGCAGGAAGCTGCCCGGAGGCGCTTGAGGATGCACCTGTACCTGATAAAGTATTTGTAGGCGGGAGTTCCGG
>DNLQ01000265.1 GCA_003488415.1 Ruminococcus sp.
TCAACCGTATCATCGACGTTTACCCTGAGCACCAGCAGCAGCAGATCAGAACACAGCTTGCAAACAACCTTGTAGGCGTTATCTCCCAGACTCTTATCCCCAGAAAGGACGGTACAGGACGTATCGCCGTAATGGAGATCCTGAACGTAACTGATGCTATTGCAGCTATGATCCGTGATAACAAGATCCACCTGATCCAGTCTGCTATCCAGACCGGTAAGCAGCAGGGCATGATGTCCCTGGACCAGGAGCTTGCACGTCTTACTGCCAAGAACATCATCAACGAAGTGGACGCTCTGGAGAAGTGCCAGGACAAGCAGGAGTACTACCGCTTCCTCGTACAGTTCGGCGGAGCTCCTTCCGGCGGTATGAATACTACCGTGTCATAATAAGCATACTGTACCTCATTACTGACCTATGCCCCCGCCTGAGGCGGGGGTTTCCATTTGACAGCGGGCAGGCGGCTGGGGAGCAGTCCGGGAGCGTTTTCAGATGTACCGGGACTGTGTTCCGTCCGGGAAAAGAATTGTCCGGGAAGGGAGTCCGTTCATATTTATAAAGGCGGGGATAACGGTCAGGAGCGGCGTTTACGGTTAAATGAATTATTTTGTTCATAGAATGTTGTGCATCCTGACGGAAAAACACCATAATTCACACCTTGTTCATGTAATAATGTTAAAATCTGAAAAAACGTGAAAAAAATTTCAAGAAACTATTGACAAATTGTGAATGAAGTGGTATACTATAATCACAGGAAAGGGAAGGGAACGAAAGCAAAGGAACTGAGGCGGTGCTTCAGAGGACATCCAGAGCATCCGGACCTTACCTACATCAAAATCGTGCGAAAAGCACAAATATTATAAAGGAGGGTTTTCTATCATGAAAACTACAAAGAAAGGCTTTACACTTATTGAGCTCATCGTTGTTATCGCTATCATCGGTGTTCTCGCAGCAATCCTCGTACCTTCAATGCTCGGTTACGTAAGAAAGTCCAAGATTTCTTCCGCTAACTCAACAGCATCATCCATCTACAAGGCTATCAACTCAGCTCTGACAGAGCTTGATGAAGAGGGCGTTGACGTTGGAGCAAGCGGCGTTCTTAAGAAGACAAACGCTACATCTGCTTGGTCAACAGCTGGTTCCGGAACAATCAGTTCTGTTCCCGGCGGCTCAAGATTCGATACTAAGGTTGCTAACTTCTTCAAGGACATCAAGAAGGTTTCTAATGAGATCCAGGCTCAGCTCGAGGATGGTTCATGCGTAGCAGTAGCAGTTTGCACAAACTCCACATACACAGGCACATATCCCAGTGGTGTAGTTACAACTGATACTTACACAAGCTACAAGAACGCTGCTGGCACAGCTCTGTCTGCTGCATACAGCCTCTACAGCAAGTAATTAAGCCTTAACAAAGGATAAAACCTCTCTCTTCGGAGAGAGGTTTTTTTTAAAACTATGGATAATAAGATAAATATATCTATACCGGAGCTTATGATAGGTACCGTCCTCGGTGCCGGACTTATGTGGCTCGGTGTTACCTATCTTGAAGGCGGATCTGCTTCAGGAAAGTACTCTGACCTCAGTGAAATAGCTGAGTGCAGGGATGTGATCGGGGAAAACGGATACCCTGACTTCGATGCTGATAAGGCAATAGACGGCTATGTGAAGGGCGGACTGGACAGCTTTTCCGGTTACATACCCTACGATCCGGTAAAGGAAGTCACAGAGTATGTGAACGAGTCCGGAACAGCGCTGGCAAGCGGCTTCAAGGTCGCACCCGCCGAAAGCGGCAGAGTGCTTCTGACAAGCGTTGAGGAAGACAAGGCAGCGTATAACTGCGGACTCAGAGCCGGCGACGAAATTGATTCTATAGACGGCATAAGCGTTATTGAAAACGGTTACGAAAATACTGTCAATAAACTGCTGGGAAAAGAAGATACTAAGGCTGAGCTTACGGTAGTCCGCAGCGGTATGATGGAAAACATTACCTTTGAGCGCTCCCACGTATATATCAGAGGCGCTGAATGGGATATGATCGGCAGAACAGGCTATATAAAGATCACTTACTTCGACGAGTTCCTGCCCGGATTTGTTGAGAAAGCCCTGGGTGAGCTCAGCGGAGCCGAAAGCTATATTATTGACCTCCGCCAGAATCTCGGCGGCGATACGCACGTATGTGTGGACGCTCTCAAATGCCTTGCTCCCGGAACAAGCGTACACCTTACCGAGTTTGACGGGACTGAGCATCTTCTCGTTGCAGAGCATGGAGATAATACGGTGACAGCTCCTGTCATCGTGCTTACTGATAATAATACTGCAAGCTCTTCGGAGATAATGGCTGCGGCAATAAGGGACTATAACCAGAATTCCCTGATAGTCGGAAAAAAAACCTTCGGCAAGGGACTGTTCCAGGCAACAACTACTCTTGAGTCAGGTGCGCTGTTTACCCATACTGTGGGAACATTTACTGTAAACAGCCTTGACAACTGGAACGGGAAAGGCATCGAACCTGATGTCACAGTAGAAATGGATCCTGCCCTGATAGGCACAGACGACGATATTCAGCTTAAAAAGGCGATCGAGCTGCTTGATTGATTTGCACAAGTACAACAGGCAAAATTTGTCTAAAAAGTATGCAGTATTAATATTGACAAAATGTGAATAAAATGCTATAATGAAGTTGATTAGAGAACGAGGAGGGGTTCTATTATGAAGAGGAAAAAAGGCTTCAGCTTGATCGAGCTTATAATTGTAATTGCTATTATCGGAATTCTTGCCGGTATTCTTATACCTTCGTGGGGATATTTCCTCCGCAGGGCTCGTGTCAGAACTTCAAACAGCAGAGCTAAGCTGGTATTCGGAGCTGCACAGACAGCCTGCACGGAATACGCACAGCTTGAAAGAAAAACACCTGCCGCTGACAGATATGTCGGAAGCGGAACTTTTGCCTTCTATTGGGACGGCAATGCAGGACATAAGCTCAAGGCTAATATGCTCGACTATGATGAACCCTCCGGTGCAGCCGGTACTGAAATGACTATCAATAACGGAAAATTTGCTGAGAAGATAAATAAGATCGTAGATGACACTATGGTGTACAAGATCTATATTTCAAATTACCAGGTACAGTCAGTTACCTGCGGACGTTTTGCCGATGACGGATTTATAGGTGCATACCCTAAGACAGTAGAGACAGCAGGTACAAGTCCTACAAATGTTCTTACCTGCGATATGACCGATTACGATCTCTGATCGCAGCTGAAAATCCGGCTGAGCAAGATACTGATACAGAAGAATTTACGCTGTAGTATTTCTGTTGCATTATCAGAAATACTGCGGCGTTTTTTATTGACAGCTGGATCAGCCGGAGTATAAATTCTGGCAAGAAATATCAATACCGGAGGCTCCGTATGAAAGATACATTATTAAAAAACACTGTAAAGACCTGCTGCGTGATCTTTTGCGTTCTGATCGCCGTCCACGCATTTGAAGCGATAGTGCTGCGGATGGATGAAACGGTTTTCGGTGAGAATTTCATTAATAAACTGTTCGGCATCCTCGTTATCGGGATAACATTGCGGCTCCTGCAATGGAAATGGAGCAGCATAGGCTTTTCAGATCCCGCACTTTTAAGAAACATAGCTGCCGGGACTGTGTTTGCGGCGGCAGTCTTTACCGTTGCATATTCCGTTGAAATTTTCGTCCTGAAAAATCAGGGGGCGAGTGTGAGACTTGGCTTCTATGCGGCAGGATTTTCACTGACCGACAGCTCGGAGACTAACCGGGGCATCGGCTTTGTTATTATGTGCATTTTCTTCAATATCATCAATGTCATCATGGAGGAAGGTACGTTCAGGGGACTGTTTTTCGGGATCCTGAACAGCGATCATTCCAGGAAAGCCGCAGTCCTGATACAAGCGCTGCTGTTCGGTATCTGGCACGTTGTTACGCCGCTGCATAATCTGATCGACGGAGATATAGGCATGGGCAGCTTTATAGGTCTGAGCGTCGGATACATCATTCTTGCCGGTGTTATGGGCATAAAATGGGCGCTTATGTATCAGATGACGGGAAGCCTTTATATGGGAATGGCAGACCATTTTTTCAACAACTGTATTGCGACGAATCTGCTCCACCTGACAACAGAGTCCGGAACAGACGAAATGATGATACTCAGGGTGATGATCGCACAAATGCTGTCCTTCGCTGTCATTGCAGGTGCCTGGAAGAAACAAAGGGGAGGTTTGCAGCAAGCCGGCTGACAGGTGCTGATCTGTGTGCGGTATACTAAGCTGAAAAGTCCGGGGGCATTCCCTCCGGACTTTACTTGTGTATGGCTGCAAACCAGGCTGCTGCTTGTGCTGTTGTGCAGCTTTGACAAAATCAGGACTTAATCGACACTGGATTTGTAGTTGACAAATCCCCCGATACGTGATATAATAATAAAGCTGTCGGACGTACCGCCGTTCGGAAAGCTTGCTGGTGTAGCTCAGTTGGTAGAGCAGCTGATTTGTAATCAGCAGGTCGG
>DNLQ01000025.1 GCA_003488415.1 Ruminococcus sp.
AAGAAGCCTTCCGGATCCTCAAAGGGAATGAAGGCGTTAGCAGTTTTCAATATAATAATTCTTTCACTTATAATAGCAGGAGTGTCAGCGGCGATGCTGGTACTCCCCCGAGAAACGGTATCCCATGAGGAGAATCGTACCCTTGCGAAATTCCCGGAGTTCTCTGTCAGTTCCTATCTCAGCGGAGAATACACCGAAGCAATTGCAGACTACTATGACGATACGGTACCTTACCGCAGCCGTATAAAGAGCTTTATAGCAACCCACATACTTCCCCTGAGGGGAGTGAAGTACGGTGAGGACAGCATCGAGATCTACGGAAATGTTCCTGCTGTACCTGAGAAGCCGAAGCAGCAGGCGACGGAGCCTGCTGTTACCGAACCCTCAGCAACGGAGGCAGTTGCTACCGGCACAGCTTCGGCTGCTGTGACGACTCCTGTTACTACACTTCCTGACAGCAAGGAGCCTGCTGCAAACGGCGAGATCTCCGACGGAATAGTGGTAGTCAACGGCAGGGGGATAATGCTTTATGGCGGAGCAAACGGCAAGGATGAAGAGTATGCCTCCTACGTCAGCAACTACCGCAGGGAGCTGGGCGAGGACGTGAATATCTACTCCATGGTGATACCAACGGCAGTCTCTTTCTATCTGCCGGAGAACTACCTGAGCCTTACTGCAAGTGAGAAGGATGATCTTGACAGCATCGCAAAGCTGCTGAAGGGAGTAACACCTGTGAATCCCTATGATACTCTCCTGGCACATAAAGCAGAGCCTATCTACTCACGCACCGATCACCACTGGATGGCACTGGGAGCATTCTATGCTGCTGAGGAGTTTGCAAAGACCGCAGGTGTACCGTTCGCTCCTATCGACAGCTACGAAAAGAATACCATACGAGGCTACGTGGGAACTCTCTACGGCTATACCAAGAGCTCAGAGCTTCTCAATGATCCTGAGAATTTCGTCTACTACCGTCCGCAGGCGGATATAGACGGCAAGTTGAAGGTAACAAAATACAACGAGTATTTCGATGAATCATATGACGGAGCGCTGCTTCTTGATCCTGCTGACATGGATAAGTCACAGATGTACCTCACTTTCGGCACTGACGATACCATAACACATATTGAAACAGGAGTGAAGAACAAACGCAATCTTGTGATCTTCAAGGACAGCTACGGAAATGCGCTTGTCCCGTTCCTTACAAGCTCCTTCGAGAACATATATGTATGTGATATACGTTACTTCAAGCCCAATGCCATGTATTTCTGTCAGCAGCAGAAGGCGACAGATGTTCTTTTTGCTGTCAGCACCTTCTCGGCAGTAGGCGGAAATCAGGAATGGATAAACAGGATATTGTATCAGTGGTGATACACGACCTATCAGGAGGATGAATGAAAGAACTCACATTTCCCTTTGACGGCAGATACATCATGCGCCGCCGCAGGGCGATAAAGAAGCAGCTCCTTGAAGACGGGAGCAGTCGGATAAAGAAAAGGATAGCCGTGCTTGCAGGCTCTACTGCCGACGACGTTGTATCCGCACTGGAGCTGTTTCTGCTGGATGCTGGCATAGAGCCGGAGTTCATGATCTCCGGGTACGACCGCTTCTACGAGGATGCTGTATTCGGCTCGCCTGAGATAGAGCAGTTCAGACCGGACATTGTGTATATACACACTACCTCACGCAACCTTAAATATCTCCCGGATTCCCCGGCAGCTTCCCTTGAAGAAACAGAGCAGGCTCTTGCCGCTCAGCAGGAGCTCCTGCGCCAGGTATGGACGGGAGCCGTGCAGCATTTCGGATGCCCTGTGATACAGAACAACTTTGAACTTCCTCTGTTCCGCAGGACCGGAAGCTGGGACGGTTGGGGAGCTTCCGGACAGGCTGCCTTCATACACAGGATGAACGTATTCGTTTCGGACTATGCACGTTCTGTACACGGTTTCTATGTAAGCGATATAAACTATCTTTCCTCAGCCATAGGACTTGAAAAATGGCATGATCCCCAGGTATGGTATCTTTATAAGTATGCCATGAGCCTTGAAGTAATACCCGACCTTGCCTACAGCATAGCCGGGATCATCAAGTCACTGTACGGAAGAAACAGGAAGGTCATAGCCCTTGACCTTGACAACACTCTCTGGGGCGGTGTCATAGGTGACGACGGTCAGGAGGGGATAGCTCTCGGACAGGAAACTGCGGAAGGGCAGTCCTTCTGTGAGTTTCAGTCATTCCTGCACGGGTATAAGGATATGGGAGTGCTGCTGACTGTATGTTCTAAGAACGATGAGGAGAATGCTCTTGCAGGACTCAGGCATCCTGAAAGTATTCTGCATCCGGAGGACTTCGCCGCAGTAAAGGCAAACTGGGATCCGAAGGATATGAACCTGTCACGCACAGCCGACGAGCTCGGACTGCTTACAGGCAGCTTTGTGTTCGTTGATGATAATCCGGCTGAATGCGCCATAGTTGAGGCACAGCTTCCGGACGTGACCGCAGTCCGTGCGGAGTCCGTGAAGGGCACCATGTATTCTCTCAGCCGGGGCGGCTGGTTTGAGGTCACATCACTTACCGAGGATGACCTCCGCCGCAGTGAGCAGTACGCAGCAAATGCGAAGCGTGCCGCACAGCAGAAGCAGTTTGCAGACTACGGCGAGTACCTGTTAAGTCTGGATATGACCGCAGAGATAGGTGATTTCCAGCCGGTACAGCTTGACCGCATCACCCAGCTCACCAACAAAAGCAATCAGTTCAACCTTACCACAAAGCGCTATACTCTCAGCGAGATGCAGGCAGTAAGCAAAGATGACAGCCGTATAACACTGTGCGGAAGGCTCAGGGATAAGTTCGGTGACAACGGCATAGTTTCCGTAGTCATAGGATGCTGCCGGGAAGATACACTTCATGTGGAACTGTGGCTGATGAGCTGCCGTGTGCTGAAGCGTGACATGGAGCTTGCAATGCTGGATAAGCTGGCGGAAAAGTGCCGTGAGAGAGGCGTCAGGCGTATAGTGGGTTACTATTATAAGACTCCGAAGAATGCAATGGTATCGGAGCTTTACGGCAGCTTCGGCTTCACCCGTGAAAGTCTCAGTGATAACGGCGATTCGGTGTGGACGCTGGACCTTGATGGATATGAGAAAAAGAACAAAGTTATAAAGATAAAGGAGAACAGCTATGAACAGGAATGAAGTAATGGAGAGACTCAATGACATTTTCCGTGATGTATTCGGAGATGACTCAATAACAGTAAACGATACGACCACCTCAGATGACATCGAGGACTGGGACAGCATCGAGCATATCAATCTTATCGGTGCTGTAGAGAACGAGTTCGGACTGCGCTTCAGGATGCGGGAGGTATCAGGCATGAAGAACGTAGGCGAAATGACAGACATAATATGTGAGAGAGGTACAAAGTGAAAAAGCGTTCCGTAAAGCACAGGCTTGTAAAGGGCGGTGCGGTTGTTACGGCACTTGCAGCTTTGTATGCGTGGAGCTTTACAATGCAGACAGTACACTACACCGTAACTGCTGATAAGCTCACAGAGCCTGTAAGAATAGTATTCATCTCAGATCTTCATAGCTGCCGCTACGGAAAGGGACAGTCCTCCATTATGAAGGCAATAGACGATGAAAAACCTGATGCTGTACTGTTCGGCGGAGATCTTATCGACCACATGGGCGACCTGAAGGACGCCTGCGATCTGCTGAAACAGGTGAAGGAGAAGTACCCCTGTGCATACACTCCGGGCAATCATGAGCTTATGCGCAATGATCTGAGCCGTGTATACAGTATGGTATCAGACGAAGCAGGAGTCACGATACTCCTGGGGAACAGCATTGACCTGGGAGTAAAGGATCAGGACATAAGAGTATACGGTATAATCGACGCATGGGAGTACGGCGACCACGGTACACAGCTTGATAACTGCCGTGACAGTCTGGACAGGGACAGATACAATATTCTCCTTGCACATCAGCCGGAGCAGATAGACGAGTATCTCTCCGACGGAGGAGACTTCGACCTTGTACTCTCCGGACACGCACACGGCGGTCAGTGGAGGATACCGGGCATACTTGAACAGGGACTGTTCGCACCGGACCAGGGGCTGTTCCCAAAGCGCACTTCAGGAGTCTTCTATGAGGGAAGTACAGTTCAGGTCGTGAGTCGTGGACTTTCAAGACCGGTAAGAATGGCGGTCATCCCACGCTTCTTCAACAGACCGGAGCTGTCTGTGATAGACCTGGTTCCGGCAGATGAAAAATAATGGTCCTCCCTCTTGTAATCGGGCGGTAAAAATGGTATAATATAATGTACGGACTTTTTGAAAGTCCATTGGGGAAAAAGAAATAATTGTAAGGAGCAGGGCGCTGCCCGCAAAATGATATGGAAAAGAGAAATATAAAGCCTGAGCCGGCTGAGCAGAATGACGTAGGCTGCATTTTCGGCAGGAATCCCGTCATAGAAGCATTGAAGTCAGGCGCAGCTATAGATACGATATATATAAGCGGAGGCGGAGGAAGTCTGGGACTTATCAAAAGCCTCGCAAAAGAAAAGGGCGTCGTAGTGAAGGACGTCCAGGAAAAGAAGCTCTCACAGCTTTCCGGCGGTGCATCACATCAGGGAGTTGCCGCAGTAATGGCTTGTGCGGAGTACGTAACACTTGACGATATACTTGCAGTATCGGAGAACAAGGGTACAAAGCCCTTTATAATCATCTGCGACGAGATAGAAGATCCGCATAACCTGGGAGCTATCATACGTACCGCAGAGACTTCCGGTGCAGACGGTATCGTGATCCCCAAGCGCCGCAGTGCAGGACTTAACGGTACTGTGTTCAAGACCTCAGCAGGGGCAGCAAGCTATGTTCCGGTAGCAAGAGTTTCCAACCTTGCAGCCGCAGTTGACGAGCTGAAGGAGAAGGGAGTATGGATCTACGGAACAGATGCATCCGGAAGCGAGTACACAGAAACTGATTTCACCGGAGCCTGCGCCCTTGTGATAGGCTCTGAGGGCTTCGGCATAAGCAGCCTTATACAGAAAAAATGTGATTTCATGGTGAAGCTGCCGATGATGGGAAAGATCAATTCCCTCAATGCCTCAGTTGCAGCAGGCATCTTCATGTATGAAGTTCTCCGACAGCGCCGGGCTGAGAAGTAAGGAGGGGGAGCTTATGGCGGAAAAGAAGAAAAACATAAAGGTCTCCCTTGAGGACATACTTGACGAGTACACCACCGGCAGCAGCAATGAAGAGTCAAATGCAAAGAAGCAGAAGGTCATACGGGATACTCTTGAGGAGACTGCAAAGATAAAGGCAGTCCGCCCGGAAGAGCATAAGAGACCTGTACCGGCACAGTCCCAGGGCAAGCCGGAGCTCTTTGAGGGGGCAAAGCGCAGACGCTCTCCGGCTGATGACGTAAAGCCCACCGACCTCTCACGAAAGAAGGTCACTCTCACCGACCACGAGACTGCCAGGGAAAAGCCTGAGCCTGTGCCTCATGCGCAGGAGGAAGAGTTCTCACGGGAGGAAGCTCCTGCATTGATACGTCCGATGGCGGATTCTACCAGAGCAAAGGAAGCGCAGAAGCAGAAGAGAAAGAAAAAGCGCAGGAAGCGCAGTTCAGACTACACCTACAAGCAGGAGACTGCGGTAGGCGAGTATGTATACTCTCCCGATAGTTCCGGCAAGAAGAAAAAACGCAGGAGCGGCGATGCCGAACCCGGTACGGATCCGGCGTCAGGTAAGGAGATAACAGATATAGTTCCGCCTCCCGGACAGGAGCAGACAGGAGTCCAGGTGCAGCAGATAAGCGATAATGAAGAGACTGCTCCGGAGAATACAAACGGAGATGAGGATATCTATATCGCACCTGCCGGTGCCGTATCATCGGACACTTCTCAGGTCAGCACCAATAAGAAGCGCCGCACCAAGCGCATCGTTGACTTCAATTACTACGGCGACGTTGAGGACGTGGGAAGGGATATAAAAGACCTTACAGGCATCATCTCCAACAGGGTAGTGATACTTGCACTGGCAGCGTTCCTGAGCATATATATGGCTCTGTGCAGTCAGTTTGACCTTCCTATCGTGAACCTTCTCACCGTGAACCATATATATATCTACCTTACGGTACAGCTTCTGCTGGGTATCGTCTCAGCACTGGCTTCACTGCCTGTAATGACCAAGGGACTGAAGAATCTGTTCACCGGAAAGGCAGACAGCGACTCCATGACAGCAATGGCTGCGGCAGTATGCCTTGTGTCAGTGTTGCCGGCATTTTTCAAGCCGGGACTTGCACAGCAGGAAAAGATATGGGTATATATGCCCGTGGGTATTCTCTGCCTCCTGACCAACGGACTTGGAAAGCTGCTGACAGTGCTCAGGGCTCAGAAGAATTTCAGCTTCGTATCAAAGGAATTTGACCGCCATGCTGTAGTATACGTCAGGGACGAGGAACGTGCAGAGCGCCTGACTCGTGGGACTCTCGGAGATTTCCCCATACTTGCGGCTATGCGTAAGACTGATTTCATCACCGACTTCCTTCGCTACAGCTATTCCTCAGACATCACCGACAGCTTCTGCCGCAAGGCAGCGCCGCTGTGCCTGGTCTTTTCCGCAGTTGTGGCAGTGATAATGACTCTGCTCCGCACCGGGACTCTGTTCTCGGCGGACTCCGCAGCACTCCTGTTCTCTCTGCTGAGTATGCTGGTGAGTGCAGCAGCCTGTGCAGCAATGCCTTTTGTAGTGAATATCCCTCTGGAGAACGCATCAGTGTCAGCTCTCCGGAACAAGGGCATGATACTTGGCTATCAGAGCGTTGACGACCTCTATGACGCAAACTCCATGCTGATAACTGCTGAGCAGCTCTTCCCGGCAGGTACGGTGAGAATGGACGAGATAAAGCTCTTCTCCAACACAAAACTGGATGAAGCGATACAGTACGCCGCAAGTCTTGCATCAAGAGCCGGCAGCGTAATGACTCAGGTATTCGCAATGTCCGAGGAAAGGGGAGAACATCTCCTTGAGATCGAGAACTATACCTATGAGGACGGACTGGGAGTATGCGGCTGGATAAACAACAAGCGTATCCTCCTTGGCAGCAGGGAGCATATGATAAACCACAACATCGAGGGGCTTCCTTCAAGAAATAAGGAAACGGAGCTTACAGGTGAGGGACATGAAGCACTTTATCTGTCGGTATCCGGTAATATCTCAGCCCTTTTCAGCATAAGCCTGAGACCTGACAGATATGTAAAGCGCTGGATGAAGAAACTCAGCCGCAGTCATGTCTGCGTAGTAGTAAGGACAGTAGATCCCTGCATCACTGCCAAGAGACTCTCACAGCTCATGGAGGTGTCGGAGGATATGGTTAAGGTCCTGCCGAAGCGTCTCCACGAGGACTTTGACGCAGAGACAAAGGATGCCGTAAGACTCAGCGCATCACTTGCCTGCACCGGACGCTTCACCTCAATGGCACAGCTCCTGCTGGGCATCAAATCGGTACACGCATCAGCAGTATCCGGACTTCTTGTCCAGGCGGTATCCATATTCCTCGGACTCGGACTCGGACTTCTGCTGATACTGTCAAGAGCATTTGCAGTCAGCTATGTGTATATGTCCGCATCAGCTCTTATCATCTATAATCTGTTCTTTACTGTACTGACTTACCTGATAGTCAGCATAAGAAAGCCGTAGATCACATGACCTGTGCCGGTGACGGTGCAGGTCATATCATCTATTTGTGCATATATGAAAGGAGTACGCTATGTCAGACGGAAGAAAGAAACTTGTACGTTCCGACAAGCAGACGAAGAATACAGACAACGAGACTACCATGTACATTCCCGGCGGCGGTCAGCAGTACGCCCCCCAGGGACAGCCTGGCTACGGACAGC
>DNLQ01000257.1 GCA_003488415.1 Ruminococcus sp.
TGGTCTGACTGTCAGGGTTATGTGGGATTGAGCCGGTGGGATTGTGTCAGGCGGTGTGCGCAGTGCTGTTGGTGGTATTGCTGTGGGCGGTTCGGAATTATCGTTGGAGTCCCATGAAAACGAAGGACTCCTTGCAGGACGTCCGCTGATAAAACTATGGTTCGCACTCCAAAACGATAATTAATTATCGTTTCTCGATAAATAATTATCGTGTATTTTGCACATAGAAACTGCCTTTGAGCTATGCCGTTTATATGCAAACATACAATATTTATCGTTTTTCGATAAATAACTATTGACTTTCGTAAAAAGCTGTGCTATCATATAATCACCGGAAGGGAACAGAACGAAAAGTTCCCGGGCGGTCAGATCTGAATGAATAATAAACACTATGATTTTATTAAAGGAGAATGGTTATGAAAAACGCAAATATCAGAAAGATCAACACACTGGGAAAGGTTTCCTTCGTTATCGCAGACATCGTTATCGTGGTTCTTATCTTAGGTATCATCGGCACAGTGCTCGCAGGCATCACTTCCCTGGGATTCTCAGACAAGGTGCTCAATGTGACAGGCAATGTCACAGCTCAGATCGACGTTGACGAGACCAACCTCAACCCCTTAGGCAGATTCCTTATTGAATCAGGTGCAGTAAAAGTCGGAAGTATCGAAACAGCAGACGTCAAGTTCAACAATTTCGGATTCGATATGCACTGGAACGTAACAGAGGATAAGACCGGCGATAACAGCAAGACCTATAAGATCGACGGAGCTGTTGATGAATTCAACGGCGCAACAGTAAAGTATGCGCTCAGCACAGGATGCTTCCTCACTACAGTCCTCCTCATCCTGATCCTTGTAGCAGCTATTTTCGGAATGAAGCTCTCAAAGAGACTGACTGACTGTGACTCACCCTTCCAGGAGGACGTTATCAGGGCTATGAAGCACTTTGCATACTCACTTATCCCCTTCGGCATCGCAGCTCTTACTGCTGAGGGCATCGGTATCATCGGAGTTCTCTCAGTACTTGTAGTATTCCTCTTCGTATTCACATTCAGCTACGGTGCAGAGCTTCAGAAGGAAGCAGACGAGACAGTCTGAGGAGGTGCAGCATGGCGATCATTTTAAGACTTGACCGTGTAATGGCTGACCGGAAAATGAGCCTTAACGAGCTCAGCGAAAGAGTGGGCGTAAGCAACGTCAACCTCTCCAAGCTCAAAACAGGCAAGGTGAGCGCTATCCGCTTCACCACACTGGACGCCATATGTCACGCATTGGCTTGTCAGCCCGGTGACATCCTCGAATACGAGGACACCGGAGCGGTACAGGAAGTACAGGAATAACGGATATCGCTCCCGGACTGCCGGGGGCGGTAAACTTCACAGGAGGATATAAAATGAGAAAGGTACTTAAAGCGGCAGGTAAGGTACTGTTGGTGCTGCTTATAATACTGATTCTGTTTCTGCTGGTGATGACAGTATACAATAAGATAATGCTGCATAAGGAAAAGCCGCTCCTTGAGAGCCCACTCGGACAGATGGTAGAGGTAGACGGAAATCAGATGAGCATCTACACCGAGGGCGAGGGCGACCACACGCTCGTCATCATGTCCGGCGGCGGAGATGTATCACCGATACTGGATTACAGTCCGCTGTACAGAAAACTTAGCGATACATACAAGATCGCAGTCATAGAGAAATTCGGCTACGGATTCAGCGATGTGGTGGACGGCGAAAGAGATTTTGACACCATTCTCCGTCAGGACAGAGAAGCGCTCCGGAAGGCGGGCGTTGAAGCACCGTATATCCTTTGTCCACACTCCATGTCGGGGATAGAGGCAATCCTCTGGGCGCAGAAATACCCTGAGGAGGTAGAAGCAATCGTCGGACTGGATATGTGTACCCCGAAGGCCTTTACCGAAGAGGAGCTTACAGATGACAGAAAGACAATGATCGCTCTCTATACATTCCTCAGAGAATCCGGACTTGGACGGCTTATGCTGACCGACAGCACGATCCCGGATCACTATGACCAGCACGAAAAGGAAATCTACAAGGCTTTAGCATTCAGAAAGTTTGCCAACAAAAACGTTGAAGATGAGACAACACATCTTGCCGATGCAATAAATGAGGTCAACAGTGCAGATAAGCCGGATATACCCACACTTCTGTTCACTGCTGACGGCAAGGAGACAGGCGGACAGATATGGATAGACGCAATGCACGACTACGCTGACGGTCTTACAGATGTAAGACTGATACAGCTTGACTGCGGACATATGGTAGCCGAAGAAGCGCCGGAACAGATCGAAGCAGAGATGAGGACTTTCATCGCAGAGCTTGACAAGTAAGGAGAAGAATATGAAAAAAGTATTGAAAGTATTTGGAAAGATCATGCTTGTATTACTGATACTCTTAGTGATATTCCTTATCATCATGACAGTATACAATCAGATAATGCTCAGAAAGAACAAGGCGCTCTATGAAACTCCCCTCGGACAGCTTGTGGAGGTGGACGGTCACAATATGAGCATCTACACCGAGGGTGAGGGCGAGCACACGATAGTGTTCATGTCGGGCTGGGGAACACCATCCCCGATACTGGATTTCAAGGCACTTTACAGCAGGCTTTCCGATGACTACAGGATAGCCGTTGTGGAAAAGTTCGGCTACGGATTCAGCGATATTGTTGACGGCGAGCGTGATATGGATACGATACTCCGCCAGGACAGAGAAGCCCTCAAAAAGGCAGGCATTGAAGCGCCTTATGTGCTGTGTGCGCACTCGTTTTCGGGCTATGAGGCTACCCTCTGGGCGCAGAAGTATCCGGACGAGGTGGAGGCGATAGTCGGTCTGGATATGTGTACACCCAACTGTGAGAGTACAGAAACGCTTAAAAGCAATGATAAAATTGTCGGTCTTGCCAGATTTGTGAACCGATCCGGAAAAAATACAGGGCTTTTAAGGGTTTGTAACTTTGATATGTCAGGCACTCTTACTGATGAGGAGAAAAAGATCTTTACCGAGATCGCCTGTCACACAACTGCAAATGACACGATCATGAACGAGGCGAGTCTTGAAAACGAGCTTGCCGTGATAGACGAGCTGAACTCCTCTCCGCTGCCGGCTGTTCCCATGATACTGTACGCATCTGCTGATTACAGCGGTTCTGAGCTGTGGGTAGGCGGTATGCAGGCAATGGCGGATGCTTCGACAGACGGAAAGGTGATACAGCTTGACTGCGGACATTATGTACATGACTTTGAGTATGAAAGGATAAGCAGCGACATAAGGGAGCTTATCGGCAGTCTTGGAAATTGACATGATATAGCTGATACGGGCGCACTCAGGTGCGCCCTGACTTTTTTTCAAAGCACCGGGATTCTAAAGGGGTTTCGCCCCTTTAGCGGAGTCCGCTCGGAAAAGTTGCAGGGAAAGCGTTTAAAACACTGGGAT
>DNLQ01000121.1 GCA_003488415.1 Ruminococcus sp.
CCGACGAGCTACCTAGCTGCTCCACGCCGCGATATATATAAGCATCATCACTGTTAGACGACTTAATTATTATATCACGGAGCAGCGCCAATGTCAATACTTTTTCAATATATTTTTGTATTTTAACCTTTAAAGGATATTGTTTTACCCAGATGCTATTAAAACGGCAGCATTTGAAAGGCGAAGTCCACTGAAGGAGAGGAATTCAAATACATACACATAAGGTTAAAATGCGGTATAGCTGAGTAACTGAAACGGCTTATGGCAGAGAGATTCGCTGCAAATGACAACAGAGTACATCGGTTTCCACATTTTCGACATTGGTTTCAAATATTTTCTTGACATATTTCCGGTTGTGTATTATCATAAAAGCATAGCAGAGTACTAAAGCTCACAGATACTGCATACAGGAGGGAACCAGCCATGTCAAAGAAAATACTATTAGCAGATACGTTTTTTGGAAGCGGACGTCATTATGCTTCACTTCTTTCTGCTATCGGCTATCAGACTGATGTATGCAGTAACACTCTCAGTGATATTACAAACAAGCTGCACAGCGGCAGCTTCTCCGCAGTAATGATCCATATCATGAAATTATCCGATGAGAGCATCAATTTTATTAAGCTGATCCGCCGTGATTTCCCTGCACTCACAATCGCTGCACTTGTGTACGATTTCCCGGAGCGAACCGTAAATGTCTTTACTGAAGCAGGAGCTGATAAGGTCATTGCTGCTCCGTGTACGGACTATGAGATATGCTGTATCGTCACAAAGATCGTTCCAAGTGATGACAGTTTTCTTTTTATGCCTGAAACAGGCTGTTTTCTTATATCCAACAATTTTCCGACTGACTTTGACGGCTTCGGATATCTGTGCTGTGCGATTGAGACTGTAATAACCGATCCGTCTGCAATGCAGAGTGTCACTTCCGCACTTTATGTAAGCATAGCAAAAACAATGAACACATCCGCAGTACTGGTTGAAAGGTCTCTGAGACATTATATACGGCAATGCTACGAATGCGGGATCCTGAATGAATTATTCAGGATTTCTCCGGAAAGGCTGCCTACCAACACTGAGGTCATTGCAGCTGCTGCCGACCGACTGATCTGTAAAATACAGCTTTTCAGCACTGTAACAGTTATGGTAAGATCCTGACCTTCAAGGTAGTCCGAAGAACAAAACGAAATGGCTGAGCTGAATAACAGCTCTTTTTTTATTTGTCAGAAGCCCGGAGCATTATTTTAAAAGAAAGCACCGCACAGAGCCGCTTAACGGTGACTGTACGGTGCTTTTTGTTATTTCTTATCGTAGGCGGTTTTCTCAAACACTTTAAGACTTCTCTTTTTCAGTGCGGCTTCAAGCAGCTCAGGGAGCTTTTCCGGAGGGCAGGCAAAGCACGGTATCTCCAGAGATGACGCCTTCTCCGCAAGCTGCGACTCAAAGCAGGGCTTGCCGCTGTCGGATATGGCAAGGAGTATCACGACATTGACTCCCGACTCCTTCAGTTCTTCAAGGCGGCGTATAAGCTGTGCCCTGTTGCCGCCCTCAAAGAGGTCTGTGACAATGAACATAGTGGTCTTTTCCGGCTGGGTGATAAGCTCCTGGCAGTAAGCAACTGAATTATTGATGTCTGTTCCGCCTCCAAGCTGTATACCGTAAAGTACATCCACAGGATCGCTGCAAAGCTCTGTCAGATCGTGAACTGTAGTGTCGAATGCGACGATATGGGTTTTTACCGATCTGATACTTGCCAGGATGCAGCCCATGATAGACGAGTATATAGCGGACTCCCCCATTGAGCCGCTCTGGTCGATGTCGAGTATAACGGTTCTTGAAGCCGTTCTTGAGGCACGGTCAAAGAAGTAGAACTTCTCCGGAAGCAGTACCCTCCTCTGGGTATCAAAGTTTTTCAGATTGCGGCGTATGGTCATTTTGTAGTCAAGGGCTGCTGCCGACGGTATGGGCGAGTGTTCACGGCGGTTCAGAGCCGCAGTCACAGAGCGTCTAAGGTCATCGGCAAGCCGTCTGTTAATATCCTCCACTATTTTAGCGATGTAAGCACGGGCATTCTCCTTTGACCGCTCCGGTATCTGATCCTTCAGCATCAGCAGCAGAGATGCCGTTGACACATCCGGTTCAAGCTCACTGAGCATCTCCGGTTCGAGAAGGAGCTGTTTGAGTCCCTTGCGCTCAATGGCGTCCTTCTGTATGACCTTTATCTCCATGGGAGAGAACAGAGTGCGGAGGTCTCCCAGCCAACGGGTAAGCTGAGGTGACGAGCTTCCTCGTCCCGCTCCCCTGCCGCCGAAGCCCTTTGCACCGTATATCTGTGAGAGTGCGGAATCCATAAGCAGATCCTCTTCGGAAAGAGTACCGCACCCCAGTGAATCAAGCTGCTGCTGTGACTCAACTCCGAGTATCAGCCGCCAGCGTTTCAGTATCTGCGTATTATCCATATCAAATATCTCCAAAGTCAAAATCGTCCAGTTCGTCTATGGTCTGCTGCTCCTCTGCTGTGATATCAGCAGTGATGACCTCGGCAGCCTGCATGGCAGATATACCCAGTACCTCGCCGATATTTTCAGCAATATCCGACTTTTCCGCAGGAGTGAAATCAGCGAAGGTGCGTCTGAGGGCGATGATGACAGGCTTGAACTCCTCGTCATCAAGTCCGCTGATAAAGCTGCACAGCTTCTCCCAGAGAGTGAGTCTTCCTATGAGGCTGCGGCGGTTGCGTCTTGCAAGTCCCTCAAACCAGGCAGCACCCTCAGCAGGCGGAGTTCCCTTTGAAAGGCGGCGTGATACCAGCTCCGACAGCTTATCCGGTGATATGCTTCCCCTCTCTGACAGCAGAGCGCAGGCGAATCCGGAAAGCATAGGATTTACTGTATCGCTGTCCGCAACATCGTTAAGGAGCTGCGTGAATCTTTCACTGTCAAGGAAGTCATGAGCAAGACAGGCATCATGGACTGCCGTAATAGCAGTTATCATCTCCACGGCAGCATTTTCATCGCATATGCAGGCTGGATATAGCTGGAGACAGAATTTAAGGAAGAGCTGGCTGATTATTACAGTCAGCGGTGCGGGATCGAGCCTTCTGATGCTCCCGAACCTGACGATAGCTGAAAGAGTTCCTATTGTCCTGCCCTCCTCCAGGGGTGAAGCGCAGTCAACGGTCATCCTCTGTACAGCCGAAGCCGCAGTTTTTATACAGTCCGGAAGTCCGCAGAGCAGCGCCCTGCGGAGAGTATCGGCGGTAGTGCTCAGCTCCGTCGATCCTGCCAGCTTCATATTAAGTGATGTACGTGCCGCTTCTTCCACGGTATCGCCGTTCAGTGAGGCTTCAACTATCTGTATCTCAGTCTCAGGAGTCCAGCTCACATTCCACTTTTCCGACCATGTCGCATTCTCCTGAGTACTTCCCACAGGTGCTCCGAAGCCGATGCCGGACTGTATCAGCCTGTGCATGAAGAACGAACGGTTAAGGTCAAGGAATGCCGACTTTTCAGACTTCACACGGATATTCTCACGCAGGTCAAGATCAAGCTCCTGAACCGAAGCGCTGCGGTACTTTTCAAGTTTAAGCTCCCTGAGCTGGTGCATGAAGTCCTCCTGCACCGAGGTACAGACCGTTCCCTCCGGAAGCTCGCCTATCCTTGTGCCTATCTCAACGTCGGCGCAGGCAAGGGAGATCTCACCGAAGCTGCCGTGTCCGAGACAGGTGACGGCAGCATCACGCAGGTCGGACAGTGACGGAAGACGTCCGCTCCTCATTGCAGAGAGAGTCTCTGCAAGGCGCTGTGCCTCGATGACCTCGGCAGAAGAAGCTGCAAA
>DNLQ01000261.1 GCA_003488415.1 Ruminococcus sp.
TAGAATTCAAATATTACAGCTTGACAATCCAGCCGGGAAATGTTATAATATCCAGTGATAAAGCTCTGTACAGCTTTTTCATAATTTTTTAAAGGAGATCTTTGTTTGAAGAATATTATCAGAATGGAGATAGCAGCGTAAACGGGCGGTTTGCGAATACTATCTCACACAAACCTCCCGTGTCCGGTCAGCAATTTCAGGAGGAAAAACAATGAATAATATCGACTATATCATACGCAGAGAAACACAGAACGACTACCATGAAACAGAAAATCTTGCCCGTGAAGCATTCTGGAACCAGAGTAATCCAGGATGCAATGAGCATTACTTTATGCACGTACTCAGACAGCACAGTGCCTTTATAAAGGAACTGGACTACGTTATCGAGCTTGAAGGCAGGATCGTGGCAAGCGTTATGTACAGCAAAAGCAAGCTCACCGATGAAAACGGCAGCGAAAAAGAGGTGCTTACTATGGGACCTCTGTGCGTATTGCCGGAATATCAGCGTATGGGCTTCGGCAAAGCACTTTTAGAGCATACTTTCAGGTTGGCTGAAGATATGGGATATGATACCGTTATAAACTTCGGCAATCCGGACAACTATGTCGCAAGAGGCTATAAGAGCTGCAAAAAGTATAACGTCAGTCTGGAGGGAGACTACTTCCCGGCTGCATTGCTTGTGAAGGAACTGAAGGAAGGCGCTCTTGCCGGACATAAATGGTGCTACCGTCAGAACGACGCTGACAAACCCTGCGATGACGAAAATGCTGTGGAGGAGTACGATAAGCTCTTTCCGCCAAAGGTAAAGGCATGGCAGCCAAGTCAGGAGGAGTTTTACATCCATTGTCATTCTGCTATAACATGGTAATAACTTAAAACGAGCCGTCAGCTTGCGCTGACGGCTCAGCTTTTTATCCGTTCAGTTTGCCCGTTTTGTTCAGCAGAAGGTGAATATTATAACCAAAGCAATAATCCTGTCAGCAGCGCCCGAAAAAATCATAAAAAATAGTGACATACGTAAAATAATGTGATATAATATAATTACAAATCTTTGTCAAAGGACGTGAATCTTATGTCAGACAATATACATAATTACGATGTCATTATCGCAGGCTGCGGAGCCGCAGGTCTCTACGCTGCCATAAACCTTCCAAGTGAGCTGAATATACTCATCCTCTGCAAGCGTGAGCTGCCCCTTTGCAATTCCATGCTGGCTCAGGGCGGTATAGCTGGAGTCTATAACTCCCCCACGGACAACATACAATACCACCTGAACGATACCCTTATCGCAGGCGGATTCAAGAACAACGTGGACGCTGTTCACACCCTTGTAAGCGAGGCTGCAAAGGATCTGGAGCATATCATCGAACTCGGCGTTGACTTCGATAAGAATCCCGACGGCTCCTACCACCGTACACTTGAGGGCGGTCACAGTCACCACCGTATCTTCCACCATGCTGATGCTACCGGCAAGGAGATCACCACTACCCTGCTGGAGAACGTGAGAACTCTCCCTAATGTCACCATTATGGAGAACACCATCATGTGCGAGGTGAAGCAGACCTCCACCGGATACTCCGCATTCCTCAGACTCCCGGACGAGAGCTACATGACTGCCAACTGTCACTTTATGATACTGGCTACCGGAGGTATCGGCAGAGTGTACCAGTTCACCACCAACTCCGCTATCGCCACCGGTGACGGTATAACCTTTGCCTACGAAATGGGCGCAAAGATCAAGAACCTCAGCTACGTTCAGTTCCACCCCACTGCATTCAACAACCGTGAGACAAGAGAGTGCTTCCTTATCTCAGAGGCTGTCCGGGGCGAGGGCGCTTACCTCCTCAACTGCAATAAGGAACGCTTCATGCACAATTATGACGAGCGTCTGGAGCTTGCTCCCAGAGATGTAGTGTCACACTCAATTATCCTGGAGTCCAGGAAGCAGAACTCCAATGACTTCTATCTTGATATCAGCTACAAGGACAGCGAATTCCTCAAGAAACGCTTCCCTATGATATACCAGAATCTCCTTGAGCAGGGCTATGACCTGACCAAAGAACCTGTGCCGATATTCCCCTGTCAGCACTACCTTATGGGCGGCATTGATGTTGACAATAACTCCGAGACTACTCTCCCCAATCTCTTTGCCTGCGGCGAGTGCTCACATACAGGTGTTCACGGCAGCAACCGACTCGCCAGCAACTCCCTCCTGGAGGCTCTCGTCTTCTCACGCCATGCCGCAAACTGCATCGCTTCACGCCTTGATGATGCTGCCAGGGACTTTGAGACCGCTTCATTTGATCCTCATATCGGCGCACCTCATATTCCCAAGGGCGTTCGCACAGAGACCAGAAAGATACTCCAGACTGCTCACTTCGTCATCCCTGACAAGGAGGCTGCTGCAAAAGGCTTCAAGCGTGTGAAGGAGATACGTGACGACCTTATCTCCGGAGGATACTATATGGATCCCGATTTCGTGCTGGCTAAGTCTATTGTTACTGTTGCTTACATTATCCTCGGCGAGGTGATGCAGTAATTATGTCAGAAGATATTGTAAGACGCATAAAGGAAAAACTCACGGAGATCGAGGAGGCCGAGGGTGTCAGGATACTTCACTGCGTCGAGTCCGGCAGCAGAGCATGGGGTTTTGCCTCCCCCGACAGCGACTACGACGTCAGATTCATCTACGTCCGCCCGAAGGACTGGTACCTGAAGCTGGAAAAGACACGAGATGTCATCGAGTGGCAGCTGGACGATGTGTACGACATCAGCGGCTGGGACTTGCAGAAGGCTCTCAGGCTGCTGTACAAGTCCAACCCAACGCTCTTTGAATGGAACAGCTCCCCCATTGTCTACCGTACTGTTGAGGACTGGGAAAAGGTAAGGTCTGTTATAAATGACTACTTTCTTTCAAAGCATGGTATCTATCACTACCTCAGTACCGCCCGTCACAACTACAAGGAATACCTCCGCACTGACGAGGTGAAGCTGAAAAAGTACTTCTATGTGCTGCGTCCCCTGCTGGCATGCAGGTGGATAAGAGACAAGCATACTCCCCCTCCGATGCTCTTTTCAGAGCTTGTAGAGGCTGAGCTTGAAGAAAGCATCCGCCCTTATGTTGAGGAGCTGCTTGATAAAAAGATGCAGTCCCCTGAGATAGGTACGGGAAAACGAATTGATGAACTCAACAAATGGATAGAAAAGGACATAAGCGAGATGAAAAAACTCGTAGAGTCCATGGACGATAATATGGAAAGAGACTGGGAACCGCTCAATGAACTGTTCCTGAGCCTCATTGAATGACACGGAGGTGTTGAGATGAAACGTTTTGCCGGCACTGTAATAGCCGCCGCTCTGACCTGCTGCTCTGCAGTTCCCCTTGTGTCAGGCTCTTCAAGACTCGGAACCGGCACAAACAGCCGTGACCTTGCCACACTTGGCGGCTACCTGCTCGGTCAGGGCGGACTGGAGTACGGACAGGGTGACTTCAACCTTGACGGCGTTGTTGACTGCTTCGACCTTGTGCTTGAAAGAAAGTACATAGCAGAATACGGTGACAAGCTGCCTGAGGGGATGTGGACCGGCAACGGCGAGAACGGCGTCCGTTTCTTCTGGTTCAGCGGCGGAAGCGGATACATTTTCGGCGGAGCTGCTGCATCTGCGACTCCATTCACTGCATCAGTCAGCGACGGAAGATTTACTTTTTCCTCCGGCGGAGCTTCTGCCGGTGCAGATATAGTATGGAACAGCAAGGACAGCTTCTCCCTTCACTGGGATGATTACGGTCTGGAGTCCTTCTCTCCTGTGAGCGTACAGCTCTCCCCTTCCTCCGAGCTTACCGGTGAATACATCACCTCCGGAGACTACGGTCAGCGAAGCTGGACCTTCAACGGATACACCGGCTCCCGTGACGGCAAGAGCTTCTTCTGGGTACCCGACGGGAACAGCATCAAGCTATGCTTCAACGGTTCAACTGAGTACGGCGACTTTGAATACTTTACCCTCTCACGCACAGACGCACATCACTTCACTCTTATCTCCCCGGACGGAAAACGTGAGAATTTCACAAGACATCAGGTAAGGAATATCAACGGGATCACCTATGTAAACGGTATCCTTATCGCAAACAAGACCTATCCCCTGCCTTCGACCTACAACCCAGGTGCTCTTACCTCCGAAACTCAGGCAGCATTCAATGAGATGAAGAATGCCGCATGGTCGGAAAAGCGCCTTAACCTGTGGGTTTGCTCAGGCTTCCGTTCCTACAGATACCAGGCTTCTCTTTATAACTCCTATGTAAACCGTGACGGTAAGGCTAAAGCAGATACATACTCCGCCCGTCCGGGTCACTCCGAACATCAGACCGGTCTTGCAGCTGATATCAACTACGCCGGAAGCTCCTTCGACACTACTCCAGAAGCTGCATGGCTGGCTGCAAACTGCTGGAGATTCGGTTTCATCATACGCTATCCACAGGGTAAGCAGGACATCACAGGTTACAAATACGAATCCTGGCACGTCCGCTATCTGGGTAAGGAGCTTGCTAAAATGGTATACGACTCCGGTCTTACTCTGGAGGAATACCTGTGCATCGACTCAGTCTACAATTACTGATATGAAAGGATAATACCATGAAGTTATTACAGTGCTATATTGATAATATTATCACCACCGCTCTCATGGAGGATATTAACTATGTTGACGCTGCGGCAGACAACCTTATCCC
>DNLQ01000085.1 GCA_003488415.1 Ruminococcus sp.
ATCGTGCTATCCAGGCTATCTTCTTTGCAAACCAGTTCGGTCTTGACTGCGGCGAGATCACCGGCAAGGCTGGTGTAATGGGCGACCAGTGCCGTAACGATATGTTCGATAAGTTCTACAAGAAGATCGGTATCGGTAAGACCGGTAAGGGCATGAGCTCACCTTCAGCTTCAAAGGCTGATTCACAGCACTATCTGATGGCTTGGTACACTTCATGGGGCGGACAGCTCGAGGCTTCATGGGGTAAGTATCAGTGGGCATGGCAGATCGGCTGCTCACACTCACATCAGTTCTATCAGAATCCTCTTGCTGCATACGCTCTCGCTTATGATCCTAATATGAGCAAGGCTATGCTGGCTAAGGATGCCGTTGCTGACTACAAGGTTTCTCTCAAGAGACAGATCGAAATGTATCTGTGGCTCCAGTCTGCTGACGGCCCGTTCGCAGGCGGTTGTACAAACTCCAAGAACGGTAACTACAGCGAATATGATTCTTCTGATCCGCTGTTCTACGATATGGTTTACGTTGAGCACCCTGTATACGCAGATCCTGGTTCAAACCACTGGATCGGTAACCAGGTATGGTCAATGCAGCGTCTTGCTGAGCTGTATTACTATGTAAAGACTACAGATTGCGCACTCTCTGGCGATAAGTCCAGCGGTGACAACACATACGGCGGTCTTTCACTTGAGGAAGCTCTTGAGAAGCTCATTAGCAGATGGGTACACTGGTTCCTTGAGAACACAAAGTATGATGCTAATACTCTGGAATATGAGATTCCTTCAAGCCTTGACTGGAGCGGTAAGCCTGCTTCATGGTCAGGTACATATGACGAGAATGCTAACAGCGGTCTGACCTGCAAGATCACAGGTTACGGTCAGGGCGATATCGGATGCGTATCCTCACTCTGTAATACTCTCGTTCTTTACGCTGCTGCTAATAAGGTAAGCGCTGATGTTGGTAACGCCAAGGCTGCTGCTACTTCAGATGCTGAAAAGGGACTTATCCTTGCTAACAACCTTATGACAGCTCAGTGGATGAATGCTCGTGACGATATCGGTATCGCATACGAGGATCACAACGGCTCACTCAAGAGAATCTTCACACAGGATGTATTTATTCCTGATTACTACGAGGGCGAGATGCCTGACGGTTCACCTCTGACTGGCGGCGGTAAGAATACATTCAGCTCAATCCGTAAGATCTACGAGCAGGATCCTATGTATCAGGATTGTAAGAAGGTATTCGAAGCTACAGGCGAGACTGAGGAGTACTACTACAAGCTGCACAGATTCTGGCACATGGGCGATGCTCTGATGACATCAGGTATGTTCGCTCTGCTGTATCCCGATGTAACTCCTACAACTGAGCAGTACGGCGGTGCTTCAACACCTACACCTACAGACGCTCCTACACCTACAGATGCTCCCACACCTACAAGCGCTACACCTTCTGGTGTTACACTCTGGGGCGATGCAAACCTTGATAGCAAGGTAAACGTTGCTGACGCAGTTGCTGTACTCCAGTACAACGCAAGCAAGACCAAGTACCCGCTCGAGGCACAGGGACTTGCAAACGCTGACGTAGTTGACAACGGTCAGGGACTTACAGGTTCAGACGCTATCGCAATCCAGAAGATGGATGCTGGTCTGATCAAGCAGTCTGACTGCCCTGTAACTTCTACACAGCTCGATTCCTTCAAGTAATCCTTGAAGCATAAAGCTGAATAACTGAAAATAAGGCTGTACGGCGGACGTCGTACAGCCTTTCTTTCTACGGAGGTAACTATGGCTTATATATACTTCACTCGCCACGGTCAGACGACCTGGAACGTAGCCAATAAGATATGCGGTGCAACGGATGTGCCGCTGACTGAAGCAGGCAGAGAACAGGCGGAGAAGCTGGGAGAGATCATTGCCAGGGAGTACAAGGATATTGATCTGATACTTTATTCACCGCTGATACGTGCTGCCGATACCGCACGCATAATAGCTGAAACTGCCAGTATCCCACTTCAATGTGAGCCTCGTCTGAAGGAGCAATGCTTCGGAATATGGGAGGGGACTCCCCGTGACAGTGAGGACTTTGCGGCAGTAAAGGAGAACTTTCTTGACAGCTTTGGCGGAGGAGAGTCCATGATGCGAACCGGACAGCGTATATATAATCTTCTTGACGAGCTTCGCAGCAGCAGGAAAGTGGTACTGCTGGTGGCTCATAACGGGATCGCTCGATTTGTCCGCTCCTACTTTGAAGATATGACAAACCGGGAGTTTGCCAGGAATGGGATAAAGAACTGCGAGATATGCAGATTTGACTATAAGGAGTGATACTATGTTAAGTGAAAGACAGCTCAGGGCGGTGAAGTACTACATTGGCGACGTGTGCGGAGCAGATCCGTTCTGGGGCGATCCTAAGGCTTATGTGGTACTCAATTCGCTCTTCTTCCCGGGGATACGCACAGAGACTGCCAGAGCTCTTGAAGGTAAGAGACTCTCACCGGAGATCATTTCTGATACCGGAAGACTTGTGGATATGCTCGCCTCGCTTCTCTCTGCATTCAGGGAGTGTTCCGCAGAGGAAGACGTGGAGACCTACCGTGTTGAGCGCACTATGGATTACCTGCTCTGCCGGAATCTCCGGCGGACGGTCTCATTTACCTCCACATCCACAGCCGGTTTCCTGCGAAGCTACAGTGACCGTGTGGGGATCGCACTTCTGAGGTTTGCCATACCAGAGGGCAGTCCCTGCATCAATATGGCAGCAGTTCTGCCGGAGTACGCAAAGACTGAGGAGGCGGAGATATTACTGCCGCCGGGACTGTCCCTTGATTTCACCACACTTCCGATGCCGGAGGAGCTTCACGCCATAACTGACGCAAACGGTGAACCGCCTGAGATATACTGTAAGGCGGCGGTATCTGGGAGACGCAGCTCGTCCGCAGAGGCAATACCTCTCCCGGAGGGAGGAAATGAAGCAGGTATGCGTGTATATGCGGCGCTGAATGCAGGACTGACTCCCGAGGAGGATGACTGCATCGAATACGTTAACTGGAAAACAGCTTTGCGGGGTATCCTTGAACGGAGTGCAGAGTACTGAGAGAAAAAAGTCCGGAAGGTAACGAACCCTCCGGACTTTTCTTTGTTATTCGGTTTTTTCGGTCTCTTCAGCCTTGGCAGCGGGTATCTTAACGCCCTCGATAGCAGCGATCTTCTCTGCCAGCTTTCTGTTGACAGCGATGATAGTTTCGATCTTGCTCTCCTGTTCAAGGCGCATTTCACGCTCTGTTTTCAGTTCGGCAGTAAGACGTGCATAGATGTCTCCGTATGCCTTGAATTTCTTGTTGATACCTTCGATATCAAGCACCGGAGCGGTAGATTCAACAGTTTTAGCGTCCTCGTCAGCACGTCTGAGCAGTTCAGTCTGACTGCTGTCGGCGGCAGGTGTGTCATCCTGTATCTTGTGGATAAACTGATCCAGCTCGTCGATACGTGTCGTGAGTACTGACAGGCGGTTGTTGAATTCGGTATAATCGTTATTCTTTCGCTCGGTCTCTGAGACTCTTGTTTCAAGGACTGAGAGACGGGTATCGTTCTGATTGTCATGCTCCTTCCACTGGCTTCGGAAGCCGGTGAGGGCTGTATTGATAAGGTCAACTCTCTCCTCGACTGCATGGAGATCTTCAAGTGTCACCGGAGGAATCTCAGAGGAGTAATCCGGTTTATTATCGAACAGGTAAGAGCTGTCATCGGGCTCGGCGGATTTTTTCTGCTCAGGTTCATCACGTTCCACCTCTGGATTATAGAGGCTGCCGGAACGCAGCATATTGTTCCAGAGCATCTTCAGATTCTGAAGTATATACATTGTTTTCCTCCTAAAGCCTGCGGCACCGAGTTGTGCGGCAGTTAGCTTCTGTCTTTACAAATACACTAATAATTATACACTATTCTCACGGATTTGTCAAGAATTTCGTAGATAAAGAAACAAGGCATCTGCCTTTGCCGGATACGTGACAGGCGATACAGTATCCTGACGGGTACTGCATGACTGTGACCTGCACTGTATATATTTGACTGTTTATATCGGGTATATACAGTTAAACAGTATCCGGGAGGAAAAAACAGATCAGTTCAGGTCGGATCGTGAGGATTTTTGTTGGTGTGTCACATAAAATGGCTTTTTAGCGATTGAATGATTGTCAAAAATAACGGTTGACAAAACTGTTTATGTGTTGTATACTGTATATATACCACATGAACGGTTAGCGAAAGGAGATGAAGACATGAAGATCTATCAGAATTCAAGTGAACCGATCTATAAGCAGATCGCAGCACAGCTCAGGGAGCAGATACTCACAGGTAAACTGAAGGGCGGAGATCCGCTTCCATCCATAAGGGTGCTTGCCCAGGATCTGAAGATAAGCGTCATCACTACCATGAAGGCATATGAGGAGCTGTCCGAGGAGGGACTGGTAACTGCTTCAAAGGGAAAAGGCTACTTCGTAAACGCTCAGGATCAGCGGATGCTTGTTGAGCAGCATATGCGGCAGCTTGAGAAGAACCTGACTGATGCGATACACTCAGCAAGGATAGCTGGTATAGGGCTTGAAGATGTGCAGCAGACTCTGGAAATGCTGTGGCAGATAGAAGATGAGCAGTCATAAGAAGTGAAAACAAGACGGTCACATGACCGCAGAGATCAATAGAATATCCGGCAAGGATGCAGTAAAAATCAACAATGGCAGGAAAAGCAGTCTTGATGCTGCTTCCGGATAAGGAGGAAGAAATGGAAAATGCTGTTGAAATAAAAGGACTCACAAAGAAGTATAAGGATTTTACACTGGGTGAGATAAACGTAAATATACCCTGCGGATTCTCTACAGCGTTGATAGGCGCAAACGGTGCAGGAAAAACAACACTTATCGACATACTGTGCGGAGTCACCGGAAAGACAGATGGTGAAGCTGTTTACTTCGGAGACATGACTGATATTGACAGTGACGCTCTCCGCAATCGGATAGGTTATTGCTCGTCTGCGAACTTTTTCCCTTTGGACTGGAAGCTGACAACAATAGCAGATTCCATGGAGATAGCTTTCGACAACTTTGACAGAGCGAAGTTCGGGGAGCTGTGCAAGCGCTTCAAGATAGGGGAAAAGACCGGAAAGAAAAGCAAAGCTCTGCTGAAGATGTCAGACGGCAACAGGATGAGAACTTACCTTTCTGCTGTTCTTGCAAGAGATACGGATCTGCTTGTGCTTGACGAGCCCGGATCATCCCTTGATCCCCTTGCCCGTGATATACTGTGTGATCTGTTCAGGGAGTACCTTTCCGGACGTGACGGTGAGAGGACGGTCCTGTTCTCCACACATAACATCGCAGACATGGAATTTGCTACAGATTACGCTATATTCATGGCAGACGGCAGGATCATAGAGCAGGGCTTCGTGGAGGATCTGAAGCAGAAATACATACTTGTACACGGTGATGCGGAGTATACAGAAAAGGCAAAGCCCTTCATGCTTTCCTGCACCGGCGGAAGAACGGGATTTGAGGGAATAGCACTGGCGGAGAATGCTGAGATGCTTGCAGCCTTTGATACAGCTATTGAAACACCGACATTGCAGCAGCTCAGTGTTGGCATACTCAGAAAGGCGGAGGAAGATGAATAAAAACGGTTCAGCCATTACGATGTCAAAAGCGTTGAAGCTGTATAACGGAAGAAGTATGGGAGAGATGATGCTAAAGACCTCACTTTTTTCAATAGGATCATATGCTGCAACATTATTGTTGTTTGTGCTGCTGGGAGCTGTAAGCAGCGGAGGTTTTGAAGCAGCACGGAATGACATCGGTGAAAGCATGGTTTCAGATTCTATCCTGGTGATCGATACTGCAATGATCAACCTTATACTCTCACAGCTCACCTTTGAGAAGCATATGCCCGGAGGTAAATTTTTCCGCACTGTAAACGGCGGATTTGATACCTACAGGAAGGCGAGCAGTGCTGTATGTATATCAAGGATAGTAAATATCGCAGTGACCGCTGCAACAGCAGGACTGCTGCATATATCAGGCATAATGGAGCTGAAATATGGTATGGCTTCTGTTATAACAGCGATCATATTCCTTGTACTTGCAATAGGTATCTGCAATCTTATAAGTATGATATTCAACAGTACGTTAAGTGTATTTTTGTCAACAGCAGTATTCTCTGTCATTGGCATTACTGCAATAATCATACTCAGGGAAAACGGCGGCAGGTTGGGTGCTGTACAGCTTATCGCAGCGGCAGCAGCCGCAGTACTCGTACCTGTATCGCAAATAATGCTTATGAAAGTATACAAGGAAAAACGCTGGAAAAGCTGAGGGAGTGTAAATATGAAAAACGTAAGGAACGCATTTAAGCTGTACGCCAGGGCATCTCTTAATCCGTTTACTATCGGTTTCGGACTTTTTATGACAGTAGGTATGGCACTTGCTTTTATAATAGATCCCGATCCTGTGGGGAGCGAGGAATATATATCAATGATAGGTGCAGTTGGCATGGGACATATAGGAGCGCTGTTCATGGTCATGTTCGGAGCATTCAGGATCAATCAGAACAAGTTCTATGCAGCTGCAAACTGTGCCAGGGACATATATACAACAGCTCCCATAATAATGACGCTGATCGTGGAGCTTATATTCGATGCAGTAATTGCAGTGGCAGCAGGCATCAATCTGGGAATAACAGGAGTTGCTGATGTTGTATTCTTCAACGCTGTAAGCGGAGGGCTGCTTCTTATCGGAGCGGCAGCTATCAACAAGAAGGGGCTTTCACTGTTATACATCATCCCGTATTTCGGATTTATAGGTCTGACAAGAATAATAAAGAACTGCGGAAAGTTTGACAGCGGCTTCGGATTATCCGTGTGGGAGTCTCTGCTCCTTGCAGTTGTGATATATGCACTCTGTGCAGCTTTCGCACTGATCGCAACAAGGCTCTGGTGGAGGAGAGGAAACAGGATAGCAATAAAAGCGATTGTTGCATCGGATGTCTTTAACAGAGCATGAAATGACTTCTGACTGCTGGGGGATAAAGTGTGCGGCGGATAATAAAGTACCATTTTGTTCTTGAAGCGGTTAAGGAATTGATAAGAAGTTGTAAACAGAATGTTAAAGAACCGATTGGACAATTCTGCTATAATGGATAAGGCAAAAGAGAAAGGAGTTCATCTGCCATGATCGGATAAATTTTATATAACATTACAATAATGTTATCTGGTTTTAAAGATATTGTAATGTTGGCGGTGTATAATAGCTTACATCACAGGCAGTTCAGTCGGAACACTAAATATGGTAATATCGGGCATAAAGTCCGGTAATATACAGAGCAAAGCGGAAGATACAGACATCATCGGGGATCAGTGATCCGGAAACACTGACATGACAGCACGATACAAGGGTACCAATGTATCAGATCAAGAAATTATCAAAGCATAGCTCAACAACCATTATATCAAATTCAAAGAAAGTGTAGGGAAATTATTATGAGAAAATCATTCAAAGCAATCATTTGTGCTGTTTCAGCATTGGTTATCTGCGCAGCACCTAACGCTGCAAACTATGCAGGAATAGCTTCTCCAACAACGACTATTACGGCAGAGGCGG
>DNLQ01000131.1:0-1934 GCA_003488415.1 Ruminococcus sp.
TCGTGGAGAAAACTGGAAGACGTGTATCTTTGCAAATCCTATCTTCTCTGCAAATGCCAGGGACTCTGCGAAGTCCTCCTCAGTCTCTCCGGGGAAGCCTGTCATTATATCGGTGGTGAAAGCGGCATCCGGGAAGTACCTGAGCAGTGTACGTGTAAGGGAGAGGTATTCCTCCGGGGTATAGCGCCGGTGCATGGCTTTCAGAGTCCTGCCGCATCCGGACTGGAGAGACAGGTGGAACTGCGGACACAGCTCCGGAAGTTCTGAAAGGCGGAGTATATCACTTTCCGGCAGCATTTCCGGTTCGATCGAGCCGAGTCTCACACGTTCTATCCCCTCTGTACGGCAGCAGACCTCCGCTGCGTCCGCAAGGGAGAGCCCGTACTCTGCTCCGTAGAAGGCGATGTTGATGCCGGTCAGCACTATCTCCCGGTAGCCCTCGGCGGCAAGGCGCTCAGCCTCCGACCTGAGCACACCGAGCGGCTTTGAACGGCAGCGTCCTCGTGCGTAGGGTATGATGCAGTAGGTACAGAAGCAGTTGCAGCCGTCCTGTATCTTCACAAAAGCACGGGTGTGGGCGGAGTTTTCCGTGATCCCGCCGCAGTACTCCATGACCTCAAAGGGATCATTCCTGTCATAGGGAGATATGTCGGTTATGCGGTGCCTTTCTTTCAGTACCTCTTCTACAAGCTCGGGGAGCTGCTTTCTGTTGCGGGTGCCGGTGATAATGTCAGCCTCCGGGAGTTCCTTCTGTATCCCCGGTGCAGCCTGCGGCAGACAGCCTGTAAGGACTATGACGGCATCCGGGAAGTCTCTCCGCAGTTTTCTCACGGCGTACAGGGACTTGCTGTCGCCGGAGCTTGTGACCGTGCAGGAGTTTATTACGATGCAGTCCGGAGCGCCGTCGCCGGCAGGCATGAATCCTCTCTCCCCGAAGGCGCTCTCAAGGCACTGAGTCTCGTACTGGTTTACCTTGCATCCGAAAGTAATATATTTGATCTTGTACATATTCTGTTTCGTATTCACCTCGTTTTCACAAACCTTTCTCAATATTATCATGTATATACTGCACAAAAAACAATAGTTAATTTTGTGCATTATAAATAGCCGTTTTTCTGAATAAATTGTCCGGAGCATGGACTATTTATATTATACTAAATTGACGAATTTATTTCAAGTGCCTTGACATCGGGATTTGTAAGTGATATTATATATTTGCAGCAAGGAGCGGCTGCAAAGAAAGAAAAAGAAATAAACGAGAAAAAACAAACACACACCAATTCGTAAACAGGAGGTATGAATCATGACCAAGACTACAGTAGCACTTCAGACGATCAATGATGTCAAGGAATTTGTAAACATCGTTATGAAGTATGAATTTGACATTGACCTTGTTTCCGGCAGATACGCTGTAGACGCAAAGTCTATCATGGGTATCTTCAGTCTTGACCTCTCCAAGCCCATCGAGCTGAACGCTCACACTGATGACGCAGAGGATTTTCTCAAGGAGATCAGCAAGTACATCGTTAAGTGATCCCTGAAATAATGAGACAAAATGACCGCTGTCCAGACCGGACAGCGGTTTTTTTTGCGGGTATAATCCTGTCTTAGCAGGAGATACTATATCCGGGAGATGATATATATGAAGAAGAAAAAACATCCGGTGCAGGAGCCGGAGAGCAAAGAACCCGAGTATTTCCCTTCTGCTTCGTGGGGGGATATGACGGGGCTGATACCTGCTGACACGGAACAGGACGGTGCAGGGCACTCATACAGCGATATTTACCCTTACCGTGCGGACAGCAAGGAATAGGACAGTGTGCAGTTTCCCTTGACACCAAAGGGTTTAAACACTATAATGAAATAAAGATACCCGTATGTGTCAGATCGGAACAAGCAGAAATGCTTTGTCTTACGGTCATTATTACTCCGGC
>DNLQ01000131.1:2067-13250 GCA_003488415.1 Ruminococcus sp.
AAAAGCGGATCATAGATATTTTATTGCCGTATTAACAGGTACACATCTGAAAGGAAATAAATATGAAGCAACTGATAAAGAGAATACTTTGTGTATTTACTGCGGCGGCTGCACTTGTGGTTCAGACCGCAGGCTCTGCCGATGCCGCAGATATAAAGATCTTCGACAGAACAAGGGACATGGCAGTGATGAAGGCGGATCCTCCCGAACCTGAGAAGGAGCTTGTGTACAGTGAGATCCCCGTAAGCAGCTTTACAGTTTCCGGACTTGCTCCGGGCATCAATACGGACAAGGACCGTGTGGACTGGTGGTTCAGCGAGTGGGAGGACTGCCGGTATATCTTCCTGCCGTCAACTGCCGACAGAAGCTCTCTTGTCATTACATACGGCTGTGACGAAACCCTTTACCTCAATGATACTCCGGTAGTATCCGGTGAGAGCACCTCACTTCTGGACAGCGCCGATGAGTTCACTGTCAGGGCAGGGGATAAGGACTGCGGAAAGCTGAAGGTGATGCAGTCGGAGCTTGGCTGTATCTTTCTCTCCACAAAGAGCGGCGGACTTGACCTTCTTGACGCCAATATGCAGTACACCGAGACAGGTTCGGCACTTATGCTGGATCCCGACGGCGGTATCGTTTTCAGCGGGGATATAGATAAGCTCACCGCCCACGGCAATTCTTCCTGGCACTACAGCAAGAAAAAGTCCTATAATGTGAAGCTGGATAAAAAAGCCGATCTCTACGGTATGGGCAAGGCTAAGAAGTGGGCGCTCATCTCCAACTATCTGGATCACTCAATGGTGAGGAACAAGGTCACAGAGGAGATGTGCAAGGCTGTGGGAGCGCAGTGCGTAATGGATTCAGTGTTCGTTGACCTCTACGCAGACGGCTCCTACCGTGGCACATATCAGCTTTATGAAAGAGTGCAGATACAGAAGAACCGTGTGAATATCCGTGACCTTGAGGAGGAGACCGAGAAGCTCAACGAGTCCGATCTCAGTGAGTACCCGAGACGTGTGAAGGGTGCTTCAGGTGTGGGCGAATACATGGAGAACAGCTTCAAGTACTATGATATACCAAATGATCCGGCTGACATCACCGGTGGATATCTTATGCAGTTCCAGCTCTGGAACAGATACGGCTACAAGGCAAATAGCGGCTTTGTGACCTCACGGGGACAGGCAGTGGAGCTTGACGGTCCTGAATATGCTTCCGAGGCGCAGATAAACTACATACGCTCCTTCGTGCAGGATGCAGAGGACGCTGTATATTCAGATACCGGATTCAACAGCAAGGGTAAGCACTACAGTGATTACTTCGATATGGACTCTCTTGTCACCGCCTATCTCGTCCAGGAGATATCCATGAACATAGACGCTACCACCACCAGCTTCTTCTTATGGAAGGATTCCGATGTGAACGGCGACGGAAAGCTGCATTTCTGTCCGTCATGGGACTTTGACTTTGCCTATGGCTGTTTCCCGGCGAGCGTGAAGAACTCGGACGGCAAAAGCGGATACTCCTGCTGGACGAACAACCTCTATGCAGCCTACTTCCCTATAAGCGGCTATCAGACCAGCGAACGTCCTGCGGAGGGTGTGAGCTGGATAGGGATGCTCTACAAGCGTGACAGCTTCAGGAAAATGGCTGCACGCAGGTTCACACAGCGCTTTTCTCCGTTCCTTACTGAGCTTACTCAGGGAGAGGATCCGGGAATAATGCAGATAGCAGGTGCAATGGAAAACTCCGCCGGGATGAACAATGCACGGTGGCATACCTACGGCGGAGCTGAGTATTGTGTATTCGGTTCGTCAAGCGGAAAGGACTTCCTCGGCTCTGTGGAGCTTGTGCGCCGCTTTGCCGGGGATCGTAATGAATGGCTCGGAGAACTGTGGAAGGATGACCTCTATCCGGACGGAGACGTGAACGGTGACGGTGTTCTGGACGCTGCTGACCTTGAAGCCCTGGAGAGATGGCTGCTGGGAGCGGACGGTGCTGAGCTTGCTGCAAGTGATGCTGCCGACCTTTCCGGTGACGGCAGGACAGATACCTTTGACCTGTGTCTTATGCGTCAGAGGATAGCGGAGGTTCAGTCCTGAGCAAGAGTTTCCATAAGCTCGGGGAGGTCGCTGAACTGTTCGAGCTCCGGCACTGTCTGTGCGATAGTGCCGAAGCCGTAGGCAGCATGGATGAAGTCCAGACCTGCTTTCACGGTCGCATCGTAGTCGCCCTGAATGTCGCCGACATACCATGCTTTGTCAAGTGAATTACGGCTTGCTGTAAGGGCGATATTATCGCCCTTTTCTTTCAGGTTGTTGCCGTAGCATTCGATGTCGTCGAAGTACCTGCCGAAGCCGTAATGCTCCAGGAAGGTCTCGATGTAGCCGGTCTGGCAGTTGCTTACGATATAAAGGTGATACTTCTTTTTAAGGCGGATGAATGTGTTTTCAAGCTCGGGGTAAAGGACTCCTCCGTGCCGGAGGAGATACTCGTTTTCGTAGTCACAGCATTTCTTCAGAAGCTCCATGCGTTCATCCTCAGGGAGCTTTCCGAAGAGTCTGTCTGCGATCCTGTCCATGGTGAGTCCCATGACACCCATGATGTCCTTCTGTGTAACATCCGGCAGACCGTATTCTGAGCTGCGGATGACCTCAGTCCATGATTTTGCCACATTCTCCGAGGAATCCCAGAGAGTGCCGTCCATATCGAATATAATACCTTTTTTCATATTCCCTCCTGCATCATGCTGTAGATCTCGTCAAGCTGCTGCCTGCCGGGATGTACGTCGTCGAGTATGGTTATCCTGCCCGGTCTGACAATGCGGGCTTTCTCCCACATATCCGCAAACATATCCTTTGTAATGCCGTAGGTGGCAGGAGAGATGTCAAGTCCGTAGGTGCGGAAGAAGGAGAGAAGACCGTCAGGGGACTGTCCCTGGAAGATACAGGCAGGGATACTTCCTAATGCTGTTGCAAGGCCGTGAGAGATCTTTACCTCCGGGTAGTACTCCTCTATGGCGTGGGCGAAGAGATGCTCACTTCCGCTGCACGGACGGGAAGAACCGGCGATCTCCATGGCAAGTCCGCCCATGACCAGGGCACGGGACAGGATACGTATGAATACACGGCTCTTCATGTTCTTTTCGTCGCAGTGGTATACGGAGTCGTAAGCCATGCGGCTCAGAGCGTAGGCGAAGTCCTCCACACGGGACGAAGTCCTTGCAGCAGCGAGCTTCCAGTCGTAGAGTGCAGTATGCTTGGCTATGGTATCGCCGATGCCGGAGAGAGTCTGTCCCTGGGGCGCATTGATTATCATGTTTGTGTCAACGATTATCGCCGCAGGTATCTTGCATTCAAGAGTCTTTCTTGCCCTGCCCTCGGTCTCAAGGACTGAGAACGGTGATGCAAGGGAGTCGTTGCTCAGTGAAGTGGGCATACATATATATACCGCCTTGCTGATGTGTGCAGCGTATTTTGCCGTATCCAGGACTCTTCCGCCGCCTATGCCGATGATGACCTTAATATCCTCGACACATACCTTACGGGCAATGGCTACTGCTTCATCGAAGCTGGCACTTTCCATTGCGATTATCTCAGCTCCCCCGAAATCACGGCTTATTTCCTCTATCTTTTCACGGTAAATCCCGATCAGGAATTCCTCGGAGATGATGACGGTTTTCTGCCCGATGACGTCGGGGATGTACCTGCTTATGATCTCATCGGAACGGAAGAATGCGTCCTCCTCGACTGCAAGGCAGAGAGGGAGATCGAATCTTGTGTGCTGATTCATGACTGCTCCTCGCTTTCATAGTTATTATGGTATCATTATACCACATTTTTTATGTATCATCAATCCCCGTGACGTATGAAAGGAGAAAACATTTATATGTACCGGATCCGGCAGGCGAGCGTATCCAGGTATGCTCAGACATAAAATAAAGAACTGCTTTACGGAAGCATTATGACCGGCAATTGACAAAATCTCCGGCTTGTGATAGAATATTATAATGAACGTCAGAAAGGATCCGGCGTTCACTGCAATAAACGGTTTAAGAGCCTCGCACATCTGCAAACCAAGGCTTGCAGTGTGCGGATCGGCAAATGGAAAAAGGCAGAAGATCTTGCCGTTTCCAATAACTATCAAATACTGAAAGGAGGCAGTCCTATGGCTCTGCTCTGTGCGCTGGCATTTGCGCTGTTAAGCCCTGCAACAGGTGATAACTTCCCTGTAAAGGCACTTATCATCGCAGGCGTGATCGCTCTGGTGCTTATCATACTGACTGTGATCACAAAGAACAAAAAGGGAGATAACTGAGGATTTGTGCAGTATTGCAGAAAAACGGCGAATATCAACGCAAAAATTCTGCAAGTCTGTACACCGGAAAGATACTTGAAAAAGTACTCCCGGTATGTTATAATATTAAGGCAATTCGCACGCCGATACTTTGTATGCCGGTGCGCCTATGGCGTGGCATTCATCTAAGGTGCGGCGGAGGATTAATAACCAAATTTAAGGAGGACTACGCAAATGGCAGTAGTATCAATGAAGCAGCTTCTTGAAGCAGGCGTTCACTTCGGACACCAGACAAGACGCTGGAACCCCAAAATGGCACCGTACATCTTCACAGAGAGAAACGGTATCTACATCATCGACCTTCAGAAGACCGTAAAGAAGCTGGAGGAGGCTTACAACTTTGTTCGTGAGATCTCAGCACAGGGCGGAGAGGTACTTTTCGTAGGTACAAAGAAGCAGGCTGGCGATTCCGTTAAGGAAGAGGCTACAAGAGCCGGCGCTCATTTCGTAAATGCAAGATGGCTGGGCGGTATGCTCACAAACTTCAAGACTATCCAGACACGTATCAAGAGACTTGAGCAGCTCCACACAATGGAGACTGACGGTACTTTCGATCTCCTTCCCAAGAAGGAAGTTGTAAAGCTCAACCTTGAGATCGAGAAGCTGGAGAAGTTCCTGGGCGGTATCAAGACAATGAAGAAGCTCCCCGCAGCTCTGTTCATCGTTGATCCCCGCAAGGAGAAGATAGCTGTAGCTGAGGCTAAGAAGCTGAACATCCCGATTGTTGCTATCGTAGATACAAACTGCGATCCTGACGAGGTAGACTACGTTATCCCCGGTAACGATGATGCTATCCGTGCTGTAAAGCTCATCGCAGGCAGCATTGCAAACGCTATCATCGAGGGCAGACAGGGAAGCGATGCCGAGACAGCTGAGGAGGCTCCCGCAGAGGAGACTGCCGAGACTGAGGCAGAGGCTGAATAATCATAAAGTACTATCGGGCTGCTGCCGGCGTCTGAACGGGGCAGCAGCCTTCTTTATATAATAAAACAATCAGGAGGTAATAACAATGGGAAAGGTATCCGTTGCAGAGATCAAGGAACTGATGAAGTCCACAGGCGTTGGCATGATGGACTGTAAGAAGGCTCTCGAGGAGAACGATGGCGATATGGACAAGGCTATCGAGTTCCTGAGAGAAAAAGGACTCGCTACACAGGCTAAGAAGAGCGGCAGAGCTGCTGCTGAGGGCGTAGTTGCCGCAGTAGTAGAGGGCAATACAGGCGTGCTGCTCGAGGTAAATACAGAGACTGACTTCGCTGCCAACACAGACGATATCAGAAACTTTGTTGCAAATGTTGCAAAGACTATCATTGAGAAGAATCCTGCTGACGTTGAGGCTCTCAAGGAGTGCCCCATCAGCGGCGGTACAGGTACAGTAGGCGAGGCTCTTACAGAGCTGGCTGGTATGAAGATCCGTGAGAACATCGTTATCCGCCGTTTCGTAAGAATGGAAGGCGCTCTCGCTTCATACATCCACAACGGCGGCAGCATCGGTGTTATGGTAAAGATGGACACAGATCTTTCTGCTGACCAGGTAGCTGCTATCGGTAAGGACGTTGCTATGCAGTCCGCAGCTCTCAATGCTCCCTATCTCTGCCGTGAGCAGGTTCCTGCTGAGGTGATCGAGAAGGAGAAGGAGATCATGATGGCTCAGATGGCTGAGGATCCCAAGATGGCAAGCAAGCCTGAGCAGGTAAGAGCTAAGATCGTTGAGGGTAAGGTAGGCAAGTTCTACACAGAGAACTGCCTCCTTGAGCAGGCTTTCGTAAAGGACGACAAGATGTCCGTTCAGGGTTACATTGACGCTGAGGCAAAGAAGCTGGGCGGTTCTGTCAAGGTAACAGACGTTATCCGTTACGAGAGAGGCGAGGGAATCGAGAAGAAGGAAGATAACCTTGCAGACGAGATCGCCAAGATGATCAAGTAAGATATATGATCGGAGCGGCAGGGGGGACTCTGCCGCTTTTTGTTTTCCGCACTACGGAGGTTTATATGAAATTAAAGACAAGGATCCTGATTTTTATTATATTCGCCGGAATACTGATGGCGCTTGCAGGCTTTGATGACGCTATGCTGGTGATGAAGGGCGATGTTATTGATCTTAACGATTCCGAGATCACCGACTACGAGCAGGACACCCTGATAAAAGGCAATATATATTTCCCTGTAGGCTGCATAGCTACAAAAGAAGAGTCACACACTGTTTACGGCATACCTGCCGGCAAGACAACGACTCATTACTACCTTGTATGCAACGTTGATCATGACAGCTATGATACGTACATGAACAGCGATCAGGAGGAGCTTAATGACTTCTATGTCATCTTCTCAACTTCCGACGAAGAGATGATAGACCGGATCGACAAACTGAGCGATGAGTGGGATGAATACCTTGAAAAGCAGGATAACGGCGACAGGAGTGCCGTATACCCTTCCACTGAGGTCAGCTTCCAGGGCAGACTTGCTCCTCAGCCCGGTGAGGAGGACTATATCAAGTACCGTGACGAATGCTTTGAGGAGTGGGAGTTCAAGCCCACTGAGGTAGCAACTTACCGTATAAGGGACGGCAAGCTCGGACTGCCTGCCGTACTTCTCTTCTTCGGAGGCGTACTGCTGACCGTTGGCGGCATCGCTGCAAGCATCATATCTTTTATCAGCGGCAGAAAAAAGCGTGAGACCGAGTTCTATTAAGCTGCGGAAAAGACTGTTACAATTTGGTAACGACTGTTTAAACAATCAAGAGCCTGTATTTTTGTGAGAAATACACAATTATACAGGCTTATCTTTATTTATAACACCGTTGAAGTTTTTGGCTGGATATGTTATAATGATTTTGTGTATTTTACAGAGAATAACGAGGTATATATATGAATGAAAAGATCAAGAGAATCACTGATTCAATAGGAAAGGTCATCGTCGGAAAAGACGATACCGTTCTGAGACTCGTTGCTGCTATGCTTTGCGAAGGACATATCCTCCTGGAGGACGTTCCCGGTGTCGGCAAAACACAGCTTATAACTGCACTTTCCCGTTCGATAGGCGGCAGCTTTAACCGCATTCAGCTCACTCCTGACGTTATGCCCTCGGATATCGCAGGATTTACTATGCTCGACCAGAAGACCGGGGAGTTCGTCTACCGTGACGGTGCAGTAATGTGTAATTTTCTTCTGGCTGACGAGATAAACCGTGCTTCTCCCAAAGTGCAGTCCGCACTGCTGGAGGCTATGGAGGAGAGACAGATCTCACTGGATGGCGTTACTCATGTGCTGCCGAAGCCCTTCCTGGTAATGGCTACACAGAACCCGGTCGAGACCTACGGTACCTTCCATCTGCCGGAAGCTCAGATGGACCGCTTCTTCATGAAGCTGTCAATGGGCTATCCCACCGCCGAGGAGGAACTGCGTATACTGGAGCGTACAGAAATGCACAATCCCATCACCAATATCGAAGCTCCTGCCATGACCGCCGAAGATGTAGTCGCAATGCAGGAGGAGGTGCGCAGTGTACGTGTCACAGAACAGGTTAAGGAGTACATAGTGTGCATCGTGAGTGCTACAAGAGGCGACAGGAACACTTCACTGGGCATCAGTCCCAGAGGAAGCATCGCACTGTATAAGGCTGCAAAGGCTTTCGCCTATATCTATGAGAGAGATTATGTCACACCTGATGATGTGAAGAATACAGCAGTTTCCGTGCTGGCACACCGTATCATTCTCTCCCCTCAGGGAAGAAGCGAGTACGGCAGCAATGAGGCTTATGTCCGGCACATAATAGATACAGCCGAAGTTCCGGCAATGTGAGCCCATGGCAAAAGAGAAAAAACAGAAGGACAACAGGAACACAGAGCCTTCATCCCGGATGGATGGAGTGAAGAGCGTCGCAGCTGCTTTAGCGGTCGCCTTCCTGCTGTATGTATTTACATTTTTCGTAGACGGCGAAATGGGCATCATACTCATGGCGTTCATTATATTTGCGCCGCTTATCTCCCTGGCTATGGCACTTTATGCACGCAAGCGCATACGCATCACTATCGACTGCGACGGCTATGTGCAGAAAGGCAGCAGCATTGATGCTGTTGTGACCGTCGAGAAGACAGGAGTCTTCCCGCTGGCAATAGTAGAGATATGTCCCCGTGCTTCCGAGGTGTTCGGGGGCTGGGACAAGAATTACCGACTGTCCCTGGCTATGGCGGATAAAAAGACGTTCGTCTGTCCTGCCGAGGCTCTTATAGGAGGCAACGGAGAGCTTTCCATACCCGTGGCTTACTCCTGCGGATTTCTGGGCTTCATGAAGTTCAGGCTGAAGGAGAAGGGACAGCTCCCGGAGTCCAGGAGCGTAGGCGTTATCCCGCCTGTTCCGGAGATAAAGACATCCTCGCAGCTTTTCCGCAGCATCGCAGATATAGTAATGACCTCTGACGAGGAAGAGAACGATACTGCGTTGTTGTTTTCAGCCAACACCTCTCCCGGCTATGAGCACAGGGAGTATGTTGAAGGAGATCCGCTGAAGCGTGTGAACTGGAAGCTCAGTTCCAAGAAAAATAAGATGATGGTGAGACTGGATGAGGCAGTTGCTTCAGTACAGCCGACACTTGCACTCGACCTCTACCGCAGCAGCTCTGCCGATCCGGTGTCAGCCGCTGTGCAGGAGGAATCACTGCTGCGGTCAGTCTTCGGACTTATGGGACTTATGATAAAGCAGGGAATTTCCTGTACCTTCATTTACAGGAATTCCGCCGGAGAAACGGTATGTGAGAATGTTGACCATATCGACTCGCCCTCCCAGCTCCTTATGAAGGTGCTGGCAGTAAAGGTGAAGCCGGATGAAAGACTCAGTCCGTCAGTGCTGTCAGATCAGACCTGCGCCTGTGTTATCGCATCCACGAACTTTACCGGCGACTTTACCGCACTTACTGATATTTTTCCCGACAGTGAGACTGTGAGCCTTATCGCTCCGTCCCCTGACTGCATAAACCCCACCGCAATACATATGTGGTATCTTGACGGTGAGAATAACTTCAAAATGGTGTAAACTATGCCCGTAAATAAAGAAAATAACCGTACCGGCAGCCGTCATGGTCTGTTGATGACTCTTGCCGATCCGGTGCTGCTGTTCACAGTGCTGGTCATGATGGCACTTATGTTCCACTACAGGGACAGAACCACCACAGCCGAGGAGCTGAGTGAGTTTCAGCAGACCATGCACGACCTGAAAGGCTGCTGGGGTTACGGTATCATAAGCTATATTGCAAGCTGGGTGATGTTCCGGCTGTTCGATTTCATGCAGAAGCATAAAGTGATCGGATCGCTGCTGTATCTTATACTCCTCTTTGTTACCTTCAGAAGCGCCGAGCTGTGTATGAACAGAGGTGAGAAGGATTACCCTCTCAGCTGGACTGTATGGGCTTTCACTCCTCAGGATATCATGGAGTACAACAAATTCTATGCCCTGACGATGTTCATACTCTTCCTGGTGTTCATGGCTTCGGTCATATACTACTTCAACAGAGTGCGCTACAGGATACTGATGAATTTCCTTATATTCATCATACCATTTGCTGTATACGGCAAGGAAGATGAACAGATGCCCATAGGCTTCATCATACTCATGGCTGTAGGATACGTGCTGCTGATGGTCACATCCCGTCAGCTCCTTGAAAGTGAGAGGACTGTAGTTGCCGGAAAGGCTGAAACCTGGAAGACGGTTGGTGTGTATGCTGTACTTTTCGCAGTGATATCCACGATCATCCCAAAGCCCTATGTGGAAGCCGACAGAAGCTACCTTGAAGGACTTATCAGCAATGCTGAGGGCTTCACCGACAGACTCAATGCCATGCTGAATGTATTCCGTGATACTACGGACGGAGATATGTTCCGGCAGAATCTCGGAAATACTACGGTATACTACAGCAACGCTTCGGAGCCGATGCAGATCAAGGACACAACATTGTCCACATATGACTACGCTACAGACAGTTGGGGATCATCCAATCTTGATTCACTCTATTCAAATATAGGGGCGACTCCTGTGAATCTGTGGACTCAGGGAGTCGTGGCAAACGCATTGTTCATGGCTGCCGGACTGGACAGCAGTTTTGCTGAGAAGTACGGTCTTGAGGAGTATGCAGGAGTAACTCTTCCCGAACCGGAGGCAAAGGAAGTTACATTCTATAACATACATCCCGGTGGGATCTATATGCCCGTTCCTGCCGGAGCAAGATCGCTGACCGGCACTACATACGGCAACAATATATGCAGGATGCGCTCAGGAGCGCTGCTTGCCACTGACAACGATCAGTTCGGTATTAACGAGCAGTTCACATTCTCCTACATCCCGGAGGGATTCTTTGACAACGCAGATAACGCCAAGGCGGTGGATATGCTCAGCCATATCGAGGACTATCCCGGTATGCTGGAGGATGCGCGGACGGTGATGGATGTAGCTAATTACAGATATCAAGGCGATGACGAGGAATACGAGGACAAACTCTTTGAGGCTTTGAATATAATCGAGACCAACAGCAGGCTGATCGGCGATTACTACAGTATACTGCTGGATTACGGCGATAATCAGCAGATCCGTGAGCTGGCAGAGGAAATAACCTCCGGATGTGCGACCGATTATGAAAAGGCAGAGGCACTGGAGTATTACTTCTACAACAACGGCTACAGGTATGACCTGAAGTACGTAAAGAGCAAGGGCGAGAATGTTGTGGATTTCTTGTTCGATACGAAGGTGGGCGTGTGCTATGAATACGCCACGGCTATGGTGCTTATGGCAAGGTCAATAGGCATACCGGCACGCTTCTGTGAGGGCTACAATATGAAAAC
>DNLQ01000206.1 GCA_003488415.1 Ruminococcus sp.
TTGTCCGGATTTGTCAGTAAATCTGGCTATCGCACGGGTGGTCTTACTGTCAGGGTTAGTGTTGTTTGATCGCCGGTGGTTTGGCTGTGTGGGCTGATGTGGATTGGTCGCCGGTGGTCTGGCTGTCGGGGAGGTGCGGAATTGCCGCCGGAGTCCCGTGATAAAACTATGATCTTCTGACACACTATAATGAAAGCGGAGCATTAATTACATTTATTCAGATGCCTTTGCAGATCAGAGCCCTGCCCTGCAATTCAAGGTATCATATCTGTATGACAGACACAAGGAGGAATCGCTATGGCAAAGAAAAAGAAAAAGGTACAGCCCTATCAGCCGGATAAGAATACCGTGATATTTGCGGCAGTGAGCCTGCTGCTGGCTGTGCTAACAGGACTTATCATGCCGCTGATAACCGAGAAGAGCGCAGCAAGGATCTACAAGAGCCGTTCCATGGGATCCCTGAAATAAGGAGGCTGAAATGAACGAGCTGTCCGTTGAACAGACTGCCCGTACCGCCCTTGAAGAGATCAGGAAGCGTGTACAGGAGCTGAACAAGATAAATATAGCTGTGGTAGGCAAGACCGGTGCAGGCAAAAGCACCCTGATAAACAGCGTATTCGGCGAGGAGTTCGCCAAAGCCTGTGTAGGCGAGCCGGTGACTAAGGAGTTCCGGAAGTACACAAAGCCGGAAAGTCCTCTGGCGATATACGATACTCCCGGATTCGACATGAGCGACAACCGTCCCGAGGACGTCAGGAAGGAGCTTATCGGACTTATCAGCAAGGGTATAGAGTCCAGGGACATGAACCAGGCTATACACTGTATATGGTACTGTATAAATACTGCCGCAAACCGTGTGGAGGAGGGGGAGCTGAAATGGCTCTCAGAGTTCACAGAGGAGAACCGGAAGTTCAATGTGCCGGTGATAATCATACTCACTCAGTCCCAGGACGAGGAAAAGGCGGCAGAGCTGAAGCGTATCATTGAGCTGAAGAATCTTAATATAAAGAAGGTGATCCCTGTCCTTGCTCAGGACTACGTTCTCCGTGGACAAGTAGTTGCCGAGGCTTACGGTCTCAGCGAGCTTGTAGCCGTAATGGGTGCAGTCCTGCCGGACGATCTTCAAAAAACCTGGCAGCACGTCCAGAAAGCGGATCTCCAGGAGAAAGTGAAGTTCGCACAGGGGATAATCGCCACGAATGCCGCTGCGGCGGCTGCTGCCGGAGCTGCTCCCATACCCTTTTCCGATGCCGCTGTACTCGTTCCCATACAGACTACCATGATAGCCGAGATAACGGCAGTGTTCGGAGTGGGAGTGAGCAAGGGCTTCATATCGGCATTCATCTCCGCCACCGTAGGTGCAAGCACTGCAACGGTGCTGGGCAGAGCAGCAGTAAAGGCTGTATTCAAACTGATACCCGTAGTCAATATTGCTGCCGGAGCAGTAAATGCGGCAGTGGCAAGCTCTCTTACCGTCGCACTGGGAAATGCCTATGTTCTGGTGATGAAAATGGTATTCACCGGAGAGATGTCCGCAGATCAGTTCCAGACTCCGGAGGGCAGAGAGCGTATAAAGGAGATATTCCATAAGGAGCTGAAGAAGGACAAGGACTGACTCTGCGCAGAAATACCGCGGATGGTTTGCCCCCATAAAAAAGTTTTCGGAGAGATATTGACTTATTTAGCCGAAAAGAGTATAATTTATATTGTATGAAATATACTCCGGCGGCTACGCCATTTTCATGTGACGCTGCTGCCTTTAAATTATCACTTAAAAGTGGAGGTTTTTACTATGAGCAGAGTTTATAACTTCAGCGCAGGTCCCGCTGTTCTTCCCGAGGAAGTCCTCAGGGAGTGTGCAGAGGAAATGATGGATTACAAGGGCTGTGGAATGTCCGTAATGGAGATGTCCCACCGTTCCAAGGTCTATGACAACATCATCAAAGAGGCTGAGCAGGATCTCCGTGATCTTATGAACATCCCCGATAACTACAAGGTGATCTTCGCACAGGGCGGAGCTTCACTGATATTTGCCGGCGTTCCTATGAACCTGATGAAGAATAAGAAGGCTGCATACATAATCACCGGTCAGTGGGCTAAGAAGGCTGCTGCGGAGGCTGAGAAGTACGGCGAGGTAGTAAGAGTCGCTTCTTCTGCTGACAAGACCTTCTCCTATATCCCGGATTGCTCTGATCTTGACATCCCCGAGGATGCTGACTACGTTTATATCTGCGAGAACAACACTATCTACGGCACAAAGTTCTGGGAGCTCCCCAACACAAAGGGCAAGGATCTCGTTGCTGACGTAAGCTCCTGCTTCCTCTCTGAGCCTGTTGACGTTTCAAAGTACGGCGTTATCTACGGCGGCGTTCAGAAGAACGTAGGCCCTTCCGGCGTACAGATCATCATCGTGCGTGAGGACCTTATCGCTGACGGCCCTGCACTGGACATCACTCCTACAATGATGAACTGGAAGATCCAGTCCGACAACGAGTCACTCTACAACACTCCCCCCTGCTACGGCATCTACGTATGCGGCAAGGTGTTCAAGTGGATCAAGAAGATGGGCGGACTTGAGGCAATGAAGGCTCACAACGAGAAGAAGGCAAAGATCCTTTATGATTTCCTCGATCAGAGCAAGATGTTCAAGGGCACTGTTGAGAAGAAGGACCGCTCACTGATGAACGTTCCCTTCATCACAGGCAACGAGGAGCTGGACAAGAAGTTCGTTGCAGAGTCCAAGGCAGCAGGTCTTGAGAACCTCAAGGGACACAGAACTGTAGGCGGTATGCGTGCTTCCATCTACAACGCTATGCCTATCGAGGGCGTTGAGAAGCTCGTTGAGTTCATGAAGAAGTTTGAGGAGGAAAATTCCTGATCCCAGGATCTCCGCCGGTATAAGCTGAACTATAAAATATCTGAAAAGAGGTTAGTGATATGTACAACATACAGACACTCAATAAGATCTCCGCTGTGGGAACTGACATTTTCGACAAGAGCAAGTACGCTGTAGCTGATGCTCCGGCTAATCCGGACGCTATCATGGTGCGTTCCGCAAAGATGCACGACATGGTATTCGGCGACAAGCTGCTGGCTATCGCCCGTGCAGGTGCAGGCGTCAACAACATCCCTGTTGACCGCTGCGCTCAGGAGGGTATCGTAGTTTTCAATACCCCCGGTGCTAACTCAAACGCTGTTAAGGAGCTGGCTATCGCTGCACTCCTTATCTCCTCAAGAAAGATCGTTGAGGCTGCTCAGTGGGCTGCTTCACTGAAGGGCACTGAGGACGCTCCCAAGACTGTAGAGTCCGGAAAGTCCAAGTTTGCCGGTCCCGAGCTTGCCTGCAAGACTCTCGGTATCATCGGTCTGGGCGCTATCGGCGGAAAGATCGCAAACGCTGCTGAGGCTCTCGGAATGAAGGTCATCGGCTACGATCCCTACCTCTCCGTTGGTGCTGCTCTGCACCTGGAGCCTACTGTAAAGGTCGTTACAGACATCAACGACATCTACAAGGAGAGTGACTATATCACTATCCATATGCCTTACACAAAGGATACTGCAAATACTATCGACGCTGAGCAGATCGCTATGATGAAGGACGGCGTCCGCATCATCAACCTTGCAAGAGGCGAGCTTATCAACAGTGAGGCTGTTGTAAAGGCTATCGCTGACGGAAAGGTAGCAAAGTATGTTACCGACTTCGCTGACGATGTAGTTCTTGGCGCTGAGAACGTTATCGTTCTTCCCCACCTGGGAGCTTCAACTCCCGAGAGCGAGGACAACTGTGCAGTTATGGCTGCTCAGGAGCTTATTGACTTCCTGGAGAACGGAAACATCAGAAACAGCGTAAATCTTCCTAACCTCAGCATGAACGCTGTAGGCACAAAGATCTGCGTTATCCACAAGAACGTTCCTACAACCATAGCGTCTATCACAACGGCTGTAGGCAACGAGGGACTCAACATCGAGAACATGGCAAACGCAAGCAAGGGCGACTTTGCTTACACAATGCTTGATGTTATCGGTGACGTTCCCCCTGCTGTAGTAGGCAAGATCAATTCAGTTGACGGAGTTATCCGTGTAAGAGTTATCGAAAAGTAAGAGTATTATACAGGACTCCCGGTTCGTTTGAGCCGGGAGTTTTTTTGTAGGGCTTGACGGGAAAATGATCAAAATATTGGGATTCTAAAGGGACTCTGTCCCTT
>DNLQ01000233.1 GCA_003488415.1 Ruminococcus sp.
CGGTAAGTACCCCTCACAGCTCTCCGGAGGTATGCAGCAGAGAGCAGCTATTGCCCGTGCGCTGGCAATGGATACGGAGATACTCCTTATGGATGAACCCTTCAGTGCTATTGATCCGAAGAACCGTGTGATTTTGCAGGATCTTCTCCTGAAACTCTGGGAGGGTGACGGAACTGAGGAGCGCAAGACTGTTGTATTCGTTACTCATGATATAGATGAAGCTATCCTCCTTTCGGATAAGATAGTAGTTCTCACCGCTCATCCGGGTACAGTCAATGAAGTAGTAAACGTACCCTTTGAGCGTCCCCGCAGACGTGAGGAACTTGTAAAGACCGATGAATACGGCAGCTTCCGCAACAGACTGCTTTCCCTTCTTTATAACGATATTGCTGAGCGTATCGGCGGAGAGGAGGTAGTATTATGACAGCGAAGAAACGCTGGCTGCGCATAACGCATCTGCTGTTTGTGATACTTCTGCTGATACAGCTTCTTCCCGACCGCTCTGTAAAGGAGGTATTTACCGGTTCACTTATAGTATTTGCAGTCGGGGTCGAGGTGATCGTTTTAGCGGCATCCGCTTTTATAAAGAATGAAAAGTCACTTGAGCTTCTGCTTGACATAACAGGATTCATATATGTTGTTCTGGGGGTATGGTCTCTTGCAACTGCAAAATACAATGTTCTCAACGACCTTCTTTTTCCTGCACCGGGAAAGGTGATACATCAGTTCGTTGAGGACAGGTCGGTGATCCTCAAAAATATAGTAAGCTCCCTGGGTACTACCGTCAAGGGCTTCATTATTGCCGCTGCTGCTGCGATACCCCTTGGACTTTTCATGGGCTGGAGCTCAAGAGCCGGCAGTGCAGCTACATACATCACAAAGTTTTTCAGCTCAATACCTCCGATAGTCTATATACCCTACGGCATAGCACTTCTTCCCACATTCAAGTCTGTATCGGTATTCGTGATCTTCCTTGCTACCTTCTGGCCTGTATTTGCAGGTACTATGAGCGGAGTGCTGGGAGTTGACAAGAAGATAATAGACTCAGCAAAGGTACTCAACGTAAGCAAGCCCGAAATGCTGTTCAAAGTGATCCTTCCTGCGTCATTGCAGCAGATATTCCTTGGCTGCAATCAGGGACTGAGCGTGTCCTTCATACTCCTCACATCTGCGGAGATGATCGGAGCAAGAGACGGAATGGGCTACTATGTGAAATACTACTCAGACTTCGGAGACTACACAAGAACTATCACAGGACTTCTCGTTATCGGTTTTGTAGTAATAGCGGTGACATTCCTGTTCAACCGTTTACAGAACCGTCTGTTAAGGTGGAAACTATGAAAACAATATGTAGGATGATCAAGCCAGAGAGCGATATATGTTCGTTCTTTGGCTTTTTGATTTGATCGGGCGTTGAAACGATATACCGGTAGTGAAAGCTGACAGTAATGATCTGTTGAATGAGACCGGGAGTCAAAAATGACAAAACATAAAAGCAATAATAGAATTATTCTATAACTATCGCTGAATATACTGTAAGCATATTGACATAGTAGGATATACGTGCTATAATACATATAGTTCCAATAGGAATTCAGTAGATCAGGACGGTGATCCACACTGTTGTTACCGGATGAAGAAACAGGACACTCTCCCGCAGAAAGAGAGAATACTGTACATATCCATTGTCAGCAGCGTGGCAAGACCTCAGCCGGATAAATCAGGAAAAAGGAGTGCTGAACATGAGCGTTAAAATGTGTTGTTGTATGTGTATAGTTGTCGAAGAACGTATTCTGCAAACTTGTGCTCAGCGATGTTGCGCTTTGGTTTAAGCATCTTTGAGTATACAGGCGGCTTTTTGCTGTTATGTGCGGAATGCGGTTTTGCGTTCCGCATTTTTTATTATGGAGAGGTTTATATGGTTAATGAAAGAGAGAGCTTGACTGCTAAGATATGTGCCTTTGTGAGAGCGTGGCACTCTAACAGAGCAAGACAGAAGATATATGATGACTATCTTGCCTATGATATGCTGGGCAAGGAGGAATACGACAGCATCTACGAACTGATAAGCAGCGGATTAGACGGCTCACAGCAGTTCTCCCGTGAGGATACAGAGCAGATAATAAGCGAGTATTTCGCTTCCATTCCGCTTTCAAGGATACATTTCAATGAGAGCAGACTTGCAGACTTCGCTTCCGAGAACGGGAAGATTCAGTATGTTATATGCGGAGCAGGTTCTGATACCTTTGCATTCCGGAATGATAACGAGAATATTGAGATATTCGAGATAGACCATCCTGATACCCAGCGATACAAGCTGGATAAGATAAGGGATCTGGAATGGATAATCCGCAGCAATGTACACTACGTCCCGGTAGATTTTGAAAGCGAGAGAATGTGCGACAAGCTGCTTGCAGCAGGCTTTGATCCTGAGAAAAAGACTTTTTTCAGCATACTGGGTGTTACCTATTATCTTACACTTGATGTGTTCACTGATACGCTCAGTCAGATGTCAGAGCTTTCAGCTCCGGGAAGCGTGGTGGTATTCGATTACCCCATAAAAACAGGCGTTTTCCCACGAAGAGTCGCAAGACTTGAACAGATAACGGAGTCCATGGGAGAGGTGATGCGGGGAGGATATGACTATAATGAAGTATCCCGTGCGCTGTACTCCCTGGGATTCCAGATAGATACGTATATGCCGCCCGGAAAGGTGCAGAAGGAGTACTTCAGCGGCAGAGAGGACGGCTTGAAGGCATTTGAAAACGTGAGCCTGATCTCGGCGACCTACACCGCAGGCTACACCTACGATCTATAAAGATATACACGGGAGCTGATGCACATATCAGTCTGCCGTACAGAAAATATGACCTGCGGACGATAGGACATCGCCTGCAAAATCAAAAGGAGAATTATTATGAGTATATTTGCAAATACAGAAACAGCACTTATCCACG
>DNLQ01000246.1:0-22285 GCA_003488415.1 Ruminococcus sp.
TACAAGCGCAATCCCATGCGCTGCGAGCGTATCACATCACTGGCAAGATACGTGATGATCGACGTGCTGAACCCTGCCTTCACAGCAGGTACACAGTGGTTTGAGAGAACTCTTGACGACTCCGCAAACAAGCGTATCTCCGTTGCTGAGGCATTCCTCGGAGTTGACGCTATACTCAATATCATGATGAACGTAACAGACGGCATGGTAGTATACCCCGAGATAGTACGCCGCCGCCTTATGGCAAAGCTCCCCTTCATGGCAACAGAGAACATTATGATGGACGCTGTAAAGAAGGGCGGAGACCGTCAGGCTCTCCACGAGCGCATCAGGGAGTACTCCATGATCGCCGCAGAGCAGATCAAGATCTACGGCAAGGAGAGCAACCTCTGCGAGCTTATCGTAAATGATCCCATGTTCATGATAACCAAGGAAGAGCTTGAGGCAGTACTCAAGCCTGAGAACTATGTCGGAAGAAGTCCCCAGCAGGTGGAGGAGTTCCTGTCAGAGTGCGTGGATCCCATACTTGAAGCCAATAAGGATATACTCGGAGAGAACTTCGAGATGAAGAACTGACATGACAGGCCATGACTTGTTTATGGCGCTGAGCGGAACGGTCATCTCCCTGATGTGTATTGCCGTGGGGACACGGTTCTGGTTCGACAACCCCGTTGTAATGAAGGAGTGGAGGCGTCTCTCCGGAAAGATACTGGAGGATAACGATGACAGCTTTACCGTAGAATACGGCGACAAAACGTGCAGCCACATCTACACCGCCAAAAAGGCGGACTTCTTCTCCACTATGGGATATTCTCCTGCGATCCGGCACACCCTTGCTATGACGAAGTGGATAGATGAGCAGAAGTCCGTTCTTGAATGTATGCTCCGCAGAGGACATAACACGACTCGTTTCTTCCGCTTCAGAGTGGGAAAGAAGATGTACGTGTGGACTGATCCGGAGAATACCGCCGAGGTGTACAAGGTGTGGAGCGATGACAAGCCTGCGAACCGTTCCTCCGGCAGAGCGATGATCGCTTTTGGCAGCCTGCTTCTGCTGGGTACTCTGCTGGCAGTGAGAAGCTGTCTGATGTCACTGTAAGGAGGTACGTATGTCAGGAAGACCAATAAAGATACTGCTTGCAGTGCTTGCGTCAATTGCGGCAGTTTTCCTTGTATTATTTGCCGCATTTCCGGGGATACCGGCGTACATAAAGGTAAAGGCAAAATATAGCCATATCGACTCTCTCACCGAGGATTTTGAGATCTGTACCGTTCCTGCTGAGTTCAGCAAGGAGAATCTGAAAGGCTTGCTTGTAAGAGTACCGGATGGATATGAGCTTTCAGAGACAGGAAGCTCCCTCAGCGAGAGATCAGGTGACGGAAAGATAATCGTTATGGATACTTCCCTTTCCGGCATAGATCCTGCCGATTACATAGAGGACTACGATCCCTGGGAGGGGTATAAGTACGGCGAGAAGGAATACCGCAGCTTTTTCAGCAAAATGGGCAGGGAGTACATTGATCCCACCGCTTCCGGCAACAAGTTCCTGTGGTACGTCCGAGGAGAGCTGAGGTCTAAGGACTGCCTGAAGCTCCGGGGCGATGCTCTGAGAGTGTTCATGGAAATGGCTGAGATCAAGGAAAGTGCCTTCGGAATGGAGAATACCTGGGATCTGAAGGGCAGCGGCTATTCGGCTGTCGTGGCTAACGGCTCGGCTGAAATATTCAAAAATGCTGAATACTGGACGGTGACTCTCTATCCTGACGATCAGCCGGGAAAGTATTTTTACATGATGCTCCGGAACATCCCGGACGATACTGTAAAACAGATAATCAGTTCGATCGAACTGGATAAGAACAGATCATGATCTGTTCCAGAATGCCGCTGACCGGGATCACAGTGCTGCGCACGTCCGCAGACTAAGGTTTGCTGTATGGATCACAGATCAGGCAAAGATTGGAGATACAATGAAGAAAGAATACCTTGAAGCAGGAAAGATCATCAATACCCACGGCATACGTGGAGAGGTCAAGATAATGCCGTACTGCGACTCTGCGGAGCTTCTCTCGGAGTTCGACAGGCTGTTCATGGGAAAGATGCACAGGGAGATCATCATTGAACGCTCCCGTGTGTTCAAAGGGACAGTTATCGCAAAGATCGAAGGTGTGGACACGGTGGAGGAGGCTGAAAAGCTCCGGAACATCATGCTGTATATGCACCGTGACGATCTTGAGCTTGACGATGATACCTATTTTATTGCCGACCTTATCGAAGCTGAGGTAAGGGACGCAGATACAGGATTCGTATACGGAAAGATCGCTGATGTCATGCAGACAGGTGCAAATGACGTATACGTGGTAAGAGGAAAGGGCAGGGAGTATCTTGTTCCTGCCATAGCAGACGTTGTGGTCTCGACCGATATTGACGGCGGTATAGTGACCATAAGACCGCTGGAGGGGCTTTTCGACTGATATGAAAAGAATAGCAGAGATACTCGTTCCTTTGCTTATAGTCGTAGTGGGAGTAGCTGTCTGCTTTCAGGGACTGCCCTGGCAGTTCCGTGTCAAGGACGAGTACGGACTTATGCACCGCAGCGACCTTATGGAGATAGATACGGACGGCGGTACGCCCGAGGGCTGGAAGGAGTACACCCAGAGCGGCGTGACTTTCACCGCACCTGCCGGGCTTGTGTGGGACTCTGAGGAGAAGCGGTTCACCGATGACAAGCAGGAGACTTATGTATATATATTCTCCTCCGGCGAAGAGTACTTTCCGGAGACAAAGTCAGTGGACGAGCTGCTCGCACAGAGCGGTCTCGATGCCGCCGATCTCAGGTACTTCTGCAGCCGGACTCAAAAAAAGTATCCCCGTGACGAGTTTGAGTTCATGGAGATGATCGGCAGGCTTGAACCCACAGACCTGGACATTCACAGCTACAGGCAGTCAAGGATATTCTTTTCACTTGCCGACCTCTGCACTCCCCTTTTCGACAGCTCCACACATTTCGGAGTGTTCAGGAAAAATGACTGCCGTGGATTCGTTGTGGCAAATGACGGCAGCTTCGATGAAACAGCAGATCCGTTCACTGAGGTGAGACTGTATGACCAGAGGAAGGCTGCGGCATCAGTGACCATAGGTACCGGAAACAGCAGCAGCGACCTTGAGATAGCCGCCTCCCTGAGACTGGCGGAGGCAACGGAGGACTAATGAAGATAGAGATAGCAACACTTTTCCCGGAGATGTGCGAGACCGTACTGGGAGAGAGCATCGTGGGAAGAGCAAGGAAAGCCGGAAAGATAGATGTACACTGCCGGCAGATACGGGAATATACCCAGGATAAGCACCGCAGAGTTGACGATACTCCCTACGGCGGCGGTATGGGTATGGTGATGCAGTGCGAGCCTATCTACAACTGCTACAATGCCGTTTGTGAGGAGTGGGGAGAGAAGCCCCATACCATATATATGTCCCCCAAGGGCAGAGTGCTTACTCAGGAGCGTGCAGCGGAGCTTTCACGCTTGGACAGTATACTTATCATATGCGGACACTACGAAGGCGTAGATCAGAGAGTCATTGACAAGATCGTTGACGAGGAGATCTCCATAGGTGATTATGTGCTCACCGGCGGAGAGCTTCCGGCACTGGTGCTGACTGACGCCGTGGCGAGGATGTGTCCGGGAGTGCTGTCGGATGATGTGTGCTTCGAGGAGGAGAGCATCTACAGCGGACTTCTGGAGTATCCCCATTATACCCGTCCCGAGGTGTGGGAGGGAGAGGCTGTTCCGCCGGTACTGCTCTCCGGACATCACAAGAACATCGAGACATGGAGGCACGAGCAGAGTCTGAAGCTGACGGCAGAACGCCGTCCGGATCTGCTGGAGAAGTACAATAACAAGTGACCGAGGGCGCACGTCAGTGCGCCTTTTCAATTATTACTCCGCAGCTGAATTTCAACAGACACATGGTGACTTGTTATTAAAAAATGTATCTCTTCCCCCGCCGGAGGCGGAGATACGAAAAACAAAAGTGGGTTATAGATATTTTTGCCGTATTAATAATGATACAAAAAAATTTTCTGCTGCCTGTTACACTTACGGATGTGTCAGGGAGTAATATTTATGAAAAGGCTGATACCACCTTATACCATTCATCAAAGGAGGTCTGTTTATGACAGACAGTGAATACCGCTCTCTGATGCAGAGCTCTCCCCGTGAAGCGCAGAATGCTCTGTTCGGGGAATACTTCAACTATGTCTATGCCATCGTTTTCAGTAAGCTCCGCTCTGTAGCTTCAAGAGAGGACATAGACGAGTGCGTCAGCGATGCCTTTGCCGACATCTTTGTGTACTGTGAAGGCGAACGTTCCCGTGAAGGCGACCTGAAAGGCATCATTGGCACCATCGCTTCACGGCGTTCCATAGATATGTTCCACAGCATTGCTGCCAGAAGCGGCAGGAACGTTCCTCTGGACGAGGCAGCAGAGCTCTCTGACAGCTGCGATATGGTGAAAAATGCAGAAAAGGCTGAAATGTGCCGGGAGCTTCTTGCAGCAGTAAAGTCACTGGGCGAGCCGGATTCCACCATAGTGATACAGAAGTTCTATGGCAATATGTCCTCAAAGGAGATAGCGGAGACTGTCTCCATGACTCCGGCAGCAGTCCGGGTGCGCTGCGGAAGAGCCCTCAAAAAGCTCCGCAAGCTGCTTTCAGGCAGTTCATTCAATTTCATGGAGGTGGAAGTATGAAAAAGAATATACCTGATCTGAGTATCTTTGACAATGCAGACGAGGAGACTCTCCGTATGCTCTCGGATATCCGGCTTGCCGGTGAGAGTGAGAAACACCGGATACTCGCCATGAGCCTCCGGAAGTACGATCAGCGGACGGGCGCCGAGCTGCTCACCGAGCCGGAGGACTCCGTGGACGGAGTTGAGGCTTACCGCCGCCCTAAGTGGCATATCACCCTAAGTGCAGCCGCAGCAGTACTGGCTCTGGGCATCGGAGTCCTTGCAGCCGCTTCACTTCTGAAGCATTCCGAAACAGTTCCGCCGGTGGATCCCCTTATAACGACTCAGACTACCGATCCCACTGCTCCCTCCGATGCTCCCGTGATCTTAGTCCCCGGCACAGATACCGCTCCTGCCGGTACGCATACCGATACAGCTTCCGCAGCCGCCGGTACTGACACCGGTACAGCAGCATCAGCAGTTCCCGGTACTGTAACTTCTGCGGCGGCGGAAGCAGTCACCACCGATGCCGCTCCTGCCCCCGGCTTCTATCCGCTGGAAATGCACTCCGACGAGCGTAAGTTCTATACGAAGGAACAGGCTGAGGCTGTCATAAGTGCAGGTGCAGCCGACTATGCCGCCAACGGTCCCCGTCTTATCGACCGTGACTACTACATCAGCAAGATACACGCTGCCTCCGGCTACGATGATCTCAATACCGGCGAGATAAAGAGCTACATCTACCACATGATGCTCAACTCCACCGATTACTACTACTCCGCAGCAGGAACAGTGACTGTCGGTCTGGAATTTCCTGACGATCCCTCCCAAGCACCTCAGCTCTACAGACACGACTTCCTGACTGATATGCGCACCGACAGATCTACTGTCAGCCACGAGATAGACCACATCTTCGCAGAAGGCAAGGGATACAGCTTCAATGAAGGTGATTATAACCTGTTCGGAGCATACTACGCCTCAACAGGCATCACAAACCTCACTGTAACGAATACCCATAATACACGCTCATCATCTTCCGGATTCGGATATTACATCGGCGGCGGCGAAACACATTACGATATGCCTGTTATTCACAATGTATCAGACAATGACCGCCGTTTCCTTACTCCCGTTGAATCCGATCCCTCACAGACCGGCGACGGCTACATCATCGGTTCGGCTGCCACAAGGGCAGGATCTGCCGACCAGGGACTTTACCCCGTCGATCCCGCCCTCAGATATCTCTCTGATTTCAGCAAATGGGATATTACCGGCACTCAGGAGCTCTGCGGCTTCGAGTGCGTCAAAGTGGAGCTTGATGACAGCGACACACACGGTACGTATCATCATATCATCTGCATCAGCATCAGATACGGCATTGCCCTGAGCCATATTACCGACAGCACCTACACCTCAGCCTCCGGGGATATCGTATCCGACAGAACAGTATTCAGGTTCGATTCCCTCACTCTGGATCAGGAATACTTCAATGTTTCCGGCAGTCCGGCACTCTACGGCGGATTAGACGGAGCAGCCTCTCTCCGGGAGCTTCCTGACCGCATCCTTATCACAAACAGCCGTGGTGTCAGCGGATACATTCTCCGTGACGAGCTTCTCGCATACGATCCTCCCCGGGATCACGAGGAGATAGATCCGGGACTTGACGTTCCCCAGACCGTAAAAACCATCCCTCTGAACCTTTATGACGTTGATACCGGCAGCGTTATCGACACCTTTGAGGTGCAGACAAATATACCTGAACAGGTTCTTAACTGAGACTTCAAATGATAGTCTGACTCTCAGAAAATTCGTCGATAGTTCCACTTTTGGTACGGTTTATAGTCGATATTAAACATAATTCATTGTTAAAAATCATCAAAAATGCACTAAAAAAATATGACGAAATTATTAAGAGATTGTGGTAATAGTGAACAAGCAAACGATAAATTAAAGTTATTCAGTTATTGCAAATGTAGAAAATGTACGGAAATAAGGGACAAACGCCAAAAAGCCGTTGACTTAGGTAAATAATCAATGTATAATAATATCAGCAAGTTAAAGATTTGCACTAACACCAACCAAAACCACAAACGGCAGCTCCCAGAGAGGGACTTCCGGAGTTATTGAGAAGAGGAGAGTTGTATTATGTTTGTAAGAGAAGTAATGGTAAAGAATCAGGTCGGACTCCACGCAAGACCGGCAACATTTTTCATCCAGAAGGCTAATGAGTTCAAGTCTTCTATCTGGATCGAGAAGGAAGAGCGCAGAGTAAATGCCAAGAGCCTGCTTGGTATCCTTTCACTCGGTATCGTTGGCGGCACTAACGTAAAGGTCATCGCTGACGGCGCTGACGAGAAGGCTGCAGTTGATTCTCTCGTTGATCTGGTTGACAGCGGATTCAGCGAGGAGAACAGATAATCATTACCAGGTATGACAAACTAAGGGCGTTACATGGGTAACGCCCTTTTCTTTATACATCCCCGGCAGCTTCCAGCATAGTCTCGGCAAATATCGCATATCCCCGGGAGGGATCTGCAACGAATACGTGTGTCACAGCACCTATAAGACAGCCGTCCTGTATCACGGGACTGCCGCTCATACCCTGGACAATGCCGCCGGACGCATCAAGGAGCGCTCTGTCGGTTATGCGTATCACCATATCCTTTCCGTCAGCCCTGTTGCCGGAGGGAGAGGTGTAGTCCACCTTTTCCACTTCGGCTGTATACTGCGCCGGAGCGCCTTTTTCAGCTGAGGTAAGGATATACGCTTCGCCTTCGTGTACCTGCTGGCGGTGTGCTACGGATACTTTCTCTCTCCCACGGCTCAGCTCCCTTGCTGCCTGTGAGGTGAGAGTGCCGTAGATCCCGGAGCGGCTGTTGCGGAAGAGCAGACCGTAGCTGCCGGTGCGTGACAGCTTTCCACGAAGCTCGCCCGGTATACCACGTTCACCACGCTTTACCGGACTCAGCTCTACGGGTACAGCCTCGCCGCTCTGGAGAGGTACAAGCTCTCCGGTATCCGCATCGCAGACGGGATGTCCGAGTCCGGCGAATTTTCCGGTCTCAGGCACAATAAACGTCATAGTGCCTATGCCGGCTATACTGTCACGCACCCACATACCTCCACGCCATACTCCGTCGCAGTCAGCTCTGGCAGGGTGCAGCAGAGTCTCGTGAGTGATACCGTTACGGCTCACCGTAAGAGTAATGGCTTCACCTTCGCTGCGGCTTATGATCTCCTGAAGCTCTCTGTTGGAGCTGACAGGCAAGCCCCCTGCGGTGCGGATGACGTCGCCTTCGGCAATACCGGCATCTGCCGCAGGGCATATACCGCCGCCGCAGGCTGATACCTCGCCGAGTCCGGTGACCATAACTCCGTCCATCAGCAGCTTTATGCCAAAGGGAGTACCGCCCGGTACAACTTCCGGCAGCTCCTCCTCACGCACAGCTATACTTCCGGCAGGTATCGCCCCGAACAGCGATACTACAGCACGGTGCGGCGAAGAAGAGGATATGGTGCAGGAAAGCTCAGGCAGTCCGGCAAACTTTACCTCTTCATACTGCCGATCTAAAGTTATGCGGTCTACAGTGACAGTCTCCGGGAGCTTGCCGGAGCAGTATTCCGCAGTACCGAATAAACACACTAAAGCCGCAGACAATACTGCCGCAGCTGTTTTTCTGAATATAAATTTTTTCTGCATTTATCCGTTCCTTTCGCTTATTGTCCTTACGGACACTGTTAGTATAGGCAATATACGATGATATAATCATTCAGGGAGAAAGAAAGTTTATGAAAAAAATGATGAAAATGCGCCGCCTGTTCACAGTTATACTTATGTTGCTGACCGCAGTATACCCCGTAACTATGGTTATGCTCTCCGGAGCAGGCATCGTGTACAACCGTGAGAGCTACGGCAGCAGTCTTTGCATTGCGGGAGCTCTGCTGACAGTCTCCGGAGCAGCCATGACTGCCGGAGCACTTCTCACCCTGTCACGCCGTAGGGCAGCTGCGGCAATGTCAGTGATACTGTCTGCTGCCGGACTGGTACTGTGCCTGTGTATGCTCCGGATGCTTACTGACCACGCAGACCGTGCAGGCTGGAGCGATGCGCTGACCATGACACCTGTAAGTGAGATATACCGCAGAAGGATACTTCCTGCGGCAGTACCCGCACTTCTTTCCGCAGGCGATTCCGTCATGAAGCTGGTGAAGCACGGCAGGGCGCAGAAGGACGCAGAGGACGCTCCGGGCATACTTGATGACAAGGATTGACATGAGCTGCAATATGGTGTATAATTTAGCTAAGATGACGGCGTACTTTAACCGTTCGTAAAATATTATGGATAAACCGTATAATATACAAGAGACTGAGCTCTGCAAACAGTGCTTGAACAGTACCTTCCGCAGCGGTATTATCGGAAGAATAAGACGGGAAAGTACTGATGACTCTTGTAACAACAGCGTAAGGAGTGAGCCTATGACACATATAAAAAGAATACTTGCGGCAGCGACATCACTGCTCCTGGTGCCGGTCTGCGGAACGATGCCGGTCAGCGCTGAGGAGGAGAACGGGCTTGTAAGGTCGGACATCAGCTATGAAGAATCGGTGGAGACTATCCTGAATCCCGGAGCAGGCTACACCACTACGCCCTGGTACAGGCTTGCACCGGGCGAGGTGAAGTCTGTTGACCGCAGCGGTTCAGTAGTGCTTTTCTTTATCTACATCGGCGCATATTCCTCCGGTGCAAACGGTGAACGGTTACAGACGCAGGAGGGGAAGGAGGTCTATTCCGAGGGGACTGACTATGACCTTGATGAATGTTTCTTTGAGTCTCTCAGGGGGAGCTTTGAGAACTGCCGGAAGAACGGGAGCATGATAGCTCTGCGCTTCCGCTACGACGAGAACGGCTATGACGATCCCGAACCGGCGGCCTTCGATCAGGTGCTTCGCCACATACAGCAGATAAAGGACAGCGGTATCCTTGAGGAGTATGCGGATATACTGGCATTTGTGGAGTCCGGTATGGTGGGAAAGTGGGGAGAGCAGCACGGCGGAAAGTACGTCACCACGGACTACAAGGCACAGGTGCTTGATGCCTTCATAGATGCCGTGCCCGAGCCTGTACCCGTAACGGTGCGGACTCCGGACACATTTGCAAAATGGATAGGCGTGAGCCGCAGCGATCTGCCCGACTATGAAGCTGCCCTTGAAGGCAGGGAGCTTACCGATGAACAGAAGCACAGGCTCACTCATGCATACCGTGTAGGGCTGTACAATGACGGGTATATGGGCAGCAACAGCGACCTCGGCACTTATGCCGACCGTGAGAAGGAGACTGCCTGGCTGAACAGACAGTGCGTTACGGCTTACTACGGCGGAGAGTTCTCCGGCAATATCTCCTTTGCACAGCAGTACGACACCTATCTCCCGGAGAATGCGATACCGGAGATGTACCGCACTCACCTGAGCTATATAAACGCCAACATCTTCCAGCTTTACAAGGACTATACCTTCGGTAAGGAGTACGACGTTGAAGGCGCTGATAATTCCGCCTACTACGGTCAGAGCGTGTTCCAGTTCGTCCGTGACCACATAGGCTACCGCTTTGTACTCCGTGACGCTCAGCTCACCGGGAGCGTTCCCCAGGGCGGAGATATGGAGTTCCGGCTGAAAATAGAGAATACCGGCTTTGCCAACCCCATACCCGATACAAAGGCGTACCTGCTGCTGGAGCGTGACGGCGAGTACATAAGCTGTCCGCTGAAGACCGTGGATGCGAACAAGTGGGCATCGTGTACGGTCTCCGATATAAGCGGTACGGTATCTCTGCCCGGCGGACTTCCGGAGGGAGAGTGGAGGGTATATCTCAGACTTCAGATGGGTGATAATACCTTCGATCAGGACAGACTGAGAACGGTACACTTTGCCAACAAGGACATATGGAACGTTCCGCTTGGAGCTAACTTCATCGGCAAGGTGACAGTTACCGGCTCTGATTCTTCCTCACGTACATTTACCGAAAAGGGGATGCCGGCTGAAAAGGATGTTGTGATGCGGACTGTACGGGGACATATAGTCCCTGACGGCATAAGGTCTGAGGGTGAGTGGACTGAGGATATGCTGATAGGCGAGAACGGTGACAACAAGGTGTATATGACTGCTGACGAGAACAACATCTACATCATGGGACAGCTCCCGGATAACGGTGATGGACCGGTATACAACCTGAGGCTCACCCGTGAGGACGGAGAAAGTTACTGGCTGTACTACAGTCCTAACGGGTATGTATACTTCAACCACGGCGACCACGCAGGAGACTCCTGCAAGCATACCGGCAGGACAGCAGAGTTTACAGTTCCTCTTTCCATGCTGGGACTTGAGCCGGGGACAGAGCTGAAGCAGATACGTCTTTTCCTCCAGGACAGCGCACACGACTGGGAAGTGCTGGGAGAGGTGAACTCCGAGCCATGTACAGTCCCCTCGGACTTCCGTGTATTCACCGGATGCACTGATGTTGTGCTGGGCGAAGGAGATACCTATACCGCAGAGCCGCTGGTAACGTTGGATGGAGCAAAGTATCAGTGGTACAAGGACGGCAAAGAGATAGAGGGTGCAGATACGAAGCAGTATACCGTGTCAGACGCCGGCACCTATTCAGTGAGGATAACTGCTGCAAACGGCGGAGAGAGGACTGTGGATATGGTGCGTGTACACAGGTCACAGGGACAGGCTCCGGAGTACTTCTGCGGCGACGCAAACCTTGACGGCAGGATAAATGTATCGGATGCGGTAGCGGTTCTACAGTACGCTGCCAACAGAGTAAAGTATCCGCTTTCGGAACAGGGACTTGTCAATGCCGATGTTGACGGCGTGACCGGCATCACCGGAAGTGATGCGATCGTTATACAGCAGGTAGATGCAGGTGTGATAAAGCAGGCGGAGCTTCCTCTTGTACAGTGATAAGAAAAGGGCGCACACAGTGCGCCCTTCGGTGTATCAGAATGCTTGTAGTTTAACGGCTGGGATCACCGTGAGCTGACAGCCGTGCTGCACACGTACCTGCCGCCCCGGAGTATGTATTGAGAGAACCGGTATCCTTTGGGAGCAGTCACTATCCTGCTGCCCTCAAAGGCGAACTCCGCCGTATCCATAGGGTAGCCGATACCCTTGCCGATGCACTTCACGAATGCCTCCTTCAGAGTCCAAAGCCGTGTGAACATCAGATCACGCTCAGACTCGGGAATCTCCTCCAAAAGCCGCTTCTCAGCCGGTGAAAAGCATCTCCGCACAACTCCCTCACGCATCTCCCTGCACTGCTCGCAGTCGATGCCGCACTCCGTATCCGTTACGATACAGGCAGCGATGCCGCTGCCGTGAGAGAGATTGAAATGCAGCTCCGGGAAGTCTCTCAGGTACGGCTTTCCGTACTCCATGCGTTCTATGGCTGCCTCCTCCGGGACTCCGTATGGTCTCAGGCACTCCCTCAGCAGTCTGTGTGCATGGTGGTGCTGTGCTTTTTTGTCAATGTCCATTATCGAGATCATAAGCATAACGGTCACTCCTTGTACAAGTAAAGCCTCCCGGACGAACCGGGAGGCTTTTTGTTATCTCAGCTCGTTAGCCTTATCGAGCCAGACCTTTGCCACGTCGAGAGCTTCATAGAGTCCGCACTCACGCTTTGCGTTCTTCACGAATGCCTTCATGGGATCGACCTCCTTGGTGTCCATCTGAACGATAGTCACCTTTGAAGCCACCTTCTCGCCGCTGACCTCCTTTGTCCCCGTTATAGTGATCCAGATAACGTACGGATCGGACATATAGCCATAATATATCTGATTGCCGTTCCTCACGATGGGATAGCCTTTATATGTCTGAAAACTACTCATATTCTCATCCTCCTATCAAGTAGCGGGTGGGTATTATTTCCAAGTGGTCACAAACTCCTCGTCAGTATCAAGACGCTTGATATTGTCTATAAGCGTTGTTACGTAAGACTTTGAGATAAGGAACTTGCACTTGCCGTCAACAGCAATAAGTGCATTGAGGTTGGTGTGACTGAAGAACTCTATCTTTGTCTTTTTTCCGCTGTGAGTATCGTTGTATTCGATAACTGCCATCGGATCATCCCCAGGGTATTCCTCTTCAAATGCGAAGTCCTCGGCGGAGGCGCTTATCAGATAGCTGTAGAACTTTCTGTAGCGCTCGCTGTCGTATTCACTTCCGTTCATCATTACCTTGAAATCGGCAGAAGAAAGTGATGATTTCTCGACCTCGGGATCAATGCGCTCAATACTGAAATCCTTACTGTCGCCGCCGGCATTGACTGACAGCTTGTCGATATTCCATACATAGCTTGCTATGAATATCTTTGATGCTATGTCTACGGGCTGTACTGTTGCCCACTTTGCATTATCGGTCTTTACGATATAGATGGTGTTGCTGTCCTTCAGCATAGCGTAGCAGCATTTTCCGTGCTCGCTGTGTGTGAACGGCTCACTGAGAAGCAGCACGTAGTCCTTGCCGTCGCCGCACTCCATAGTAACTGTGCAGAAGGGCTCGCTGAGTCCGGCTGCCGCTATATCGGATTCCTTGCAGTGTACGGAGTAGATATCGGCTGCGGAAAGTCCGAACATACCGTTTGTTATATCTGTAGAGCGCTCAACTGAAAGGTAAGCCTCGATCGGCTCGGTCATTATGTGGGTAGCGGAAGTACCGCCGGAGAACTTGTCGTCCTTGTCTTTCTCGTCAAGCTCCAGAACGATGTTATAGTCCAGATCCTCACGCTCTATAGTGAGCTTATCAATGGCGGGATACTGGTCATCTGCCGGAGCCTCCAGCACTGTTTTTTCCATGAACTCAACAGCAGACTTGCTGTAGTTCATCAGTGCTGAGCTTCTTACGGTATATACGGTATTGCTTCCGTCTACCAGTACATAGTAGTCAGAGCCGGTGGGAGTTTCATCTCCGATATAGAACTTCGTCTCGCTTCCGCTCTCGTAGGTGACATCTACGGTGATCTCCGGCTTATCGAGTCCGAATTTGCCAAGCTCCCGGCAGTTCTCCTCTATAAGGTCGGTGGTCGTGAGTCCGTTTGCATTATTGGCAAGGGTACCTACAAGGGTGTTGTTCAGGAGAACGTCCTGATAATCTTTGAGAGTGTAGGTAGCTCCGCTGTCCTCGGTTTTTCCGGTTTTCTGTATAACATGGAGGTCTCCGGAAGAATTTGTGACCTCAACGGTTTTGACGACGCCCTCGGGGAGTATACCTGTCTCCGGATCGGGCTCTGTGATAGTCTCGTCCTTTACAATGATGACTTCCTGCTTTACAACGGCAGGAGGCTCGGGATCGCCGCCTTCTTCCTCGGGCTCAGTGAGCTTGAGGTAAGCGACTCCGCCGCCCATAAGTGCAAGTACACCAACCAGGGCGAAAATGCCCTTTGCTGTTTTTTTCATCTGTTCCTTCTCCTTAACAGTACGAATATTCCGACCGCTGCGACCAGTGCAGGTATGAGGTAGATGATGAGTATCCTTATAACTCTTGCCTCACCTGCTGTAGGAGCGATAACGTTCTGCTGGAGAGCCTTCTCAGGGATAACGATGCCGTTCTCCTTGCCGGTCATATTATTTATCATGCCGAGGATAACGCTTGCATTGTTATATGTGGTGTTCTGACCGATGATAAGGTTATCGGTCATAAATGCGCTTCCAAGTACCATAACGTGTGAAGAAAGCACTGCGAACTGGTCGGAGGTCTCTTTTCTGGAAACGACTGCAACACTTCTTGCGCCCTTCTCGTCCTTCTTCTCTTCACCTGCTACTACAGGATATGAAGTATCAGAGGTCTTGAGGACTGCTGTAGCGATAGTGCCGTTGTTCTTGGAGAGTATTTTTATCTCCTTGGGGAAGGGTGCAACTATAGGCAGAGCCTCGTTTGCGAGCTTTCCTACGGAATCGGCATCTGCAACAGTGAGCACAGGAGTCTGTGCAATGGAGTTAAGGGCATATACAGGAGTCTGTACAGTATTTTCGTCCATGACCATATCCTCTTCGCTTATCTCGATGCTCCAGTCAGCAAGGAACTCGTTGATGTTGGGGAGGTTGGTAGTGCTGAAGCTGGGGATGTAGAGAAGATTTCTGCCGTACTGTCCGCCGTTGTAGAGGAAATCTCCCAGCTTGTCGATAACGTCGGAGGTGAAGTCCATGGAGGGAACGGGAATTACAAGAAGCTGGTATTCATCAGGTGTGATATTGCCTGTTGCTATATCAACATCTGATACATTGTAGCCGTTCTTTGTGAGAAGATCACGCAGTCCGGTAACAATGCTCTCATAACCGCTCTCGTATACGCCTGCACCGTTGATAGTCGTTATGATGCCTGCACTTACGGGATTGCTGTCAACTACGCTGAGGATGGATGTGGTAAGTGTGCTTTCTCCGGCGAATACCATTGACATATTTGCCTGAGTACTGCCGTTGGAAGGAGTTATCATATTTCTTACGTCCTCGGTGCCGATGACCTTTACTCTGTCGCCGCAGGTAACGACGATGCTGCCCTCAGCTATATCACCGTTATAGTTCTTCTTGATCTCTGTCAGCACATCGGGATCCTTGTTGATATCAACGAACTTAACGTTTACGCTGCCCTTGCCGGACTGTGCATAAACGGAGTACTTGTCGAGTATTTCAGGGATCATCTCATAGGGCATCTCCACGTTCATGCCGTAGTAGCTTGCATACATCTGCTTGAAATAGGAAGCCATTGATGTGAAGGTCTCACGGGTGGAGGTGACAGTGATATCAACGTCCTCAGTCAGATCCTTCATTGCCTGGATGGACTCATCGGAAAGCTCGTACCTGTTGTCGGGTGTGAGGTCGAGCTTCAGGGGAGTACGCTTAGCCAGGAGATTAGCCATTACGTTTGCTGCGATGATTATAGCAAGCACCAGCAGGAGCACCAGTACTGACACTGAGCCGAATCTCAGCTTCTTCAGGTTGCGGGGAGCCTTCTCCGCAGTCTCGGACAGCTCGCTTGAAACGCTGTCGATCTCGTTTATATCATTTTTCTTCTTACTCATTTCGATATACCACCCTTTCTATCAGCTCCAGCGTCTCTTGTCGAGTACCCTGACGGTGAGGAAGTTGAACAGGAAAGCAACGCTGATGAAGAATACGACGCTGGGAAGGCTGAACACTCCGCTGGTGAACTCGATGTATCTTGAGTAGAAGGAAAGTGAGCCGAGCACTTTCTTTATGATCTCGTTGGAGACCATGTCTGTGAAGGAATCAAGGAGATACAGCAGGAGCAGCACCACCATGCCTGCAACAGCGGCTGCCATCTGATTCTCGGTGAGGGAGGAGATGTACAGTCCCACAGCAATGAAGGCTGCGCCAAGCAGGAGCATTGCGAAGTAGTTGCCCAGAAGAGTGGACCATACCACATCTCCCAGATAGCTGAGTATCATGGAGTACACGAATACTATGCTCTCAGCGATGACGAAAAGGGTAAGTGCAGCGAAATACTTTCCCAGTACTATAGACCACAGTCCCACGGGGGCGGTAAGGAGTCCCTGATCGGTGCGGTTTTTCTTCTCCTCGCTGAGGAGCTTCATGGTGAGTATTGGTATAAGGAACAGCACGATAATGAACATCGAGCTGAACATTGCGGATGTCTCTGTAGTGCCGGCAGCCAGCACTCCGTTATAGAAGAATATTCCTGAGAGCAGGAAGAACACTGAAAGAAATACGTATGCAACGCCTGATGTGAAGAAAGCGCCCATTTCACGTCTGTATATAGCACCCATTATTCTTCGCCTCCGTTTCCATCGTCATACTTATCCATATCCGCAGCGGACTCCTCAATGATCTCAGAGGGATACTCGTCGGATGAAGTTGTTTCCTCAGCTATAAGCTCGCCGTCCCTGACCTTCAGGTCTATCTTTTTTGAAGGTGCAGCAGCAGAAGCCGGAACAGCGGCAGTATCGCCCATAGTGATCTTGAGGAATATGTCCTCCAGTGTGAGGTCTGAAAGCTGGAGCATAAGTATATTCCAGCCCTTCCTGCGGCAGAGATCGTTGATAGAACGGCGGATGTCCACCTTCTCCTCGGACTCTACGTCGTAGTCATAGATGCCCTTTTCACGCTCCATATCGGCACGGACATACTTTACTCCGTCCAGCGCCCTGATAGCGTCAGCGATCTCCTTCTTGTCATCGGCGGTACGTGTCGTACCCTCGATACGGAGAGTCATTCTATGCTCGTTGGTGATGTTGCGGGCGATCTCGTCGGCAGTACCGTTTGCAGCGACTACGCCCTTGTTGATAATGATGATCCTGTCGCATACAGCCTGGATCTCAGGAAGTATGTGTGAGGACAGGATGACGGTATGTGTCTTGCCCAGCTTCTTTATAAGTGTGCGTATCTCGATGATCTGATTGGGATCAAGACCTACTGTAGGCTCGTCGAGGATCAGTACGGGAGGATTGTTGATAAGAGCCTGTGCAAGACCTACTCTCTGACGGTAGCCCTTTGAGAGGTTGCGGATAAGGCGTTCTCTTACTCCGCTGATCTTGCAGAGATTGCACACATCCTTCAGGTGAGCCTTTCTCGGGAGCTTGCACTTTTTCAGGTCGTACACGAATCCCAGGTAAGCGTCAACTGTCATATCCACATAAAGGGGCGGTATCTCCGGGAGATAGCCTATATTTGCCTTTGCTGCAATAGGATCCTCCAGAATATCCACACCGTTTACAAGTATCTGACCGGAAGTGGATGAGATATAGCCGGTCAGCATATTCATAGTTGTTGATTTTCCTGCTCCGTTAGGTCCGAGGAAGCCGAGAATCTCGCCCTTCTCCACCTTGAAGCTGATATCGTTCACGGCTTGCTTGTCGCCGTAACGCTTTGTAAGGTTTTTAACCTCGATCATTGATTTCCCTCCTGTAACTATCGGATAATAACTATTAACCATGATAGTATTAAAATGTGATAATGCAGTGAAAGCAATGCGAATTTTATATGTCGTTTGATTTACGTAATATTTACAGCAGCCCGCACATCCCTGGCTATCTGCGCTCTCAGCTCCTCCACCGAACCGAATCTCTGCTCCGGACGTATGAACCGAAGCAGTCTGACCTCGGGCGAAGAACCGTAAAGGTCGCCGGAGAAGCCGTGTATATATGTTTCCGCCAGGGGAGCTCCGCCGTAGTCCACGGTGGGCTTGACTCCGATATTGGTCATGGAAGGGTACTCCCTTCCCCCTGTACGGGTGACTGATGCGTAAACACCGAATGCAGGGACAAGCTGTCCCGGCTCAAATATCTGATTTATAGTGGGGAAGCCTATGGTGCGTCCGAGCTGAGCGCCGTGTACCACCTGTTTCAGTATAAGGTAGGGTTCACCGAGGAGCCTGTTTGCTCTTTCGGTCTCGCCTGACAGAAGAAGTCTCCTTATCTCAGTGGACGAGACTCTTGCACCATCAAGGCACACATCCTCCACGGTACCGGTGTCAAAGCCGTACTTTTTTCCCAGCTCTGCAAGCTCCTCTGCGCCGCAGGAGGCATTTCTGCCGAAGCGGAAGTCTTTTCCGCAGCACACAAAACCGGCATTCATCTCTCCTGCCAGTACATCCCCGGCGAAGTCACTTCCCTCCATGCCGCATACATCAGTGAAGTCCGGCGAGCATATCACTCTGATGCCGCACCTTTCCCGGAGCAGCATCTCCTTTTCATCCTGTCCGTAGATATATCCCGGAGCGCCCTTTGCAGCGGCAGTCCCGGGAGTAAAGGTAAAAGCGCACGGCAGGAGCCCTGTCTGTACAGCCGCCTCGAGCACTCTCCGGTGTCCGAGGTGTACGCCGTCGAACAGTCCCAGTGCCACGGCAGTCCTCTGCATATCCATAGCAGTCTCCTCAGGTAAGATTTTTCCACACACGAAGCTCACCGCTTTCCTCATGGGCTTTTGCAGTTCCGATGAAGCCGCCGTCGAAGCCGTAGACCGAGTACTCCGCTGCGCCCGGGATTATCCCATGGACTCTGTTAAGGTCAAGGCGCACTCCGCTGCGGTACATACGTGTCTGAGCCTCACTGAGCTTCAGTGACGGCAGTCCGCCGAACACACGGCTTATGGGGAGTATCAGTTCTCCGAGCCTGTCCTCGTCCCTTGCCTGCTCTATCTGCCCGAAGGTGAAGCAGTCGTCAAGGGTGAATCCGCCGGAGCTTGTTCTCACAAGGCTTGTCATTATGCCTCCGCAGCCCAGGCGCTCTCCGATGTCATTTATAATAGTGCGGATATATGTGCCTTTTCCGCAGGCGATCTCAAGCACTCCCTCACGCTCCTGCTCCTTGTAGGAGGTGAGTACAAGGCTGCTGACTTCTATCTCACGGGCTTCACGCTCCACCTCTATACCCTTCCGGGCGAGGTCATAGAGCCGCTGACCGTTCACCTGCACCGCCGAGTACATAGGCGGAAGCTGCATGATCTTACCGGTGAACTCCGGCAGCAGGGCGAGTATATCCTCCCGGCTCACAGGCATATCCGAGGAACTTCTCACCTCTCCTGTGATGTCCTGGGTATCCGTTGTCACGCCCAGCCGGAAGCCTGCCCGGTAGCTTTTTGAGGTATCGGGCATTATGTCGCAGGCTTTTGTGGCAGTACCCACGAATACCGGAAGCACTCCCGTAGCCATGGGATCGAGAGTTCCCCCGTGTCCCAGGCGCTTCATGCGGAGTATCCCCCGGAGCTTTGCGACCACATCGAAGGAGGTAAAGCCGGAGGGCTTGTTCACGCAGATAACTCCGCTGAGTTCATTTCCGCTCATTCGTCCAGTGCCTTTCTTACAGTTTCTATAAGCTCTGCCTTGACCTTTCCGATCTCACCGGAAGCGGTGCAGCCGGCAGCCTTTGCGTGACCGCCTCCGCCAAGAGTCTGGCATATCCTGGAAACGTTCACTTCATCGGCAGAACGGAAGGAGCATTTGAACACTCCGTCCTCACGCTCACGGAGAAGTATTCCCACCTCAGCGGTCTCAAGCTGTATGGTAAGGGGAGCAAATCCCTCCAGCTCCTCCATAGCAACGCCCATCGACTTCATCATATCCTGTGTGACAGCCACAATAACGAGTCTGCCGTCAAGGTACTCCTCCATCATAGAGGACAGCTCAGCCTCCAGGCGTATCCTGCCTCTTGACTTGATGTCGAACATAGCACGGTTGATGCGTGCAAAGTCGATATCGTAGGTACGCATCATCTCTGCGGCTATCTCGTGAGCCTCCGGAGTGGTGCAGCTGTACTTGAAGCAGCCGGAGTCAGTGGCTATGCCGGTATACAAGCTCATGGCACAGTGCTTTGTGACCGTGACGCCCATAAACTTTGCCAGCTTGTAGATTATCTCACAGGCAGCCGTTGCATGGGCTTCAAGGAGAGTTTTTTCCGCATATCCCTTGTTTGATTCATGGTGGTCGATACAGAGCTGTACACGGCTGCCGTAGATCTCCTCATAGCGTCCCATGAGCTTGGTATCGGCTATATCCACGGCTATGACCGTCTGAGGCTCGAAATCCTCTCCGGTGAAGCCGTCTGTGATGAAGGCATACCGTGAGCCGAAATCGTCATGGCACACGACTCTGCTGCGCACTCCCAGCTCCGACAGTATGTCACGGAGTCCGAAGCCTGCGCCTATGCAGTCTCCGTCGGGGTTGCGGTGAGTGATTATCACGGCGTCCCGGCAGTTTCTCAGGAACTGTGCGGTCTCGCTGTATCCGATTAGCATAGCAGCCCTTCCTTTCAGTAGTACTCTCAGCCAAGAAGATCGTTGAGCTTCTTGCTTATCTCTGCGCTGCGCTCTATGGAAGCGTCAGCGATGAATGTCAGCTCGGGAGACTTCCGCATTTCAAGTCTGCGGAAAAGTTCCCTTCTGATATAGCCGGCAGCGCTCCTGAGTCCTGCTACGGACTCTTTGGTGCGCTCCATACCCTCCAGGCTGGATACGTAAACCTTGCAGCTTGACATATCCCCGGAGAGGTCGGCTCTTACTATGGTGAGCATCTTGTCTATCCTGGGATCCTTCAGTTCCCGGAGTATAGCTGTCAGCTCACGCTTTATATCCTCAGCCATACGGCTGTTCTTGAAATTCGGCATATTATCCTTTCCGGACGCTCAGCGTCCACGGAGCATCAGTCCTCTCTGTACTCCTCTACGTTGTATGCCTCGAAAACGTCGCCCTCCTTGACGTCGGAGAACTTCTCAAGGCTGATACCGCACTCAAAGCTCTCGGCAACTTCCTTTGCGTCGTCCTTGAAGCGCTTGAGTCCTGCGATCTTATCGTCTGCAATGATGATACCGTCACGTACAACACGTATCTGGCAGCCTCTTACTACCTTTCCGCTGCGGACGTAGCATCCTGCTACCATGCCCACGTTGGAGATCTTGTATACCTGGCGCACCTCTGCACGTCCCAGCTCAACGTCACGGAACTTGGGTGCCAGCATACCCTTCATGGCAGTGGAGATCTCCTCGATAGCATCATAGATTATGCGGTAGAGTCTGATGTCAACACCGTCACGGGCAGCATTCTCGGCGGCTACGGGATCAGGTCTTACGTTGAAGCCTACTATGATTGCGTTGGAGGCGCTGGCGAGCATAACGTCGCTCTCCTTTACTGCACCTACGGCACCGTGGATAACTCTTACTCTTACCTCGTTATTGGAGAGCTTCTCCAGTGACTGCTTTACAGCCTCCACAGAGCCCTGTACGTCAGCCTTGACGATAACAGGCAGCTCCTTGATCTCACCCTCAGCGATCTGGCTGAACAGGTTGTCGAGAGTGACCTTGCGGTACTGGTTGAACTGCTCCTGCTTCTGCTCGTGCTTTCTCTGCTCCACCAGCTCACGGGCGAGTCTCTCGTCCTCAACTGCGTTGAAGATGTCGCCTGCACTGGGGACTTCTGCAAGTCCGGTGATCTCAACAGGAACGGAAGGACCAGCGGTCTTTACTGTGCGTCCCTTGTCGTTGGTCATTACACGTACACGTCCTACTGCTGTACCTGCGATGAGGACGTCGCCCTGCTTCAGAGTACCGTTCTGTACGAGAAGAGTTGCGATAGGGCCTCTGCCCTTGTCAAGACGGGCTTCGATAACAGTACCCTTTGCGAGTCTGTCGGGATTGGCTTTAAGCTCCTGTACCTCGGCAACGAGAAGGATATTCTCCAGCAGGTCGTCGATGCCCATGCCTGTCTTTGCGGATACGGGTACACATATAACGTCGCCGCCCCACTCCTCGCAAACGAGATCGTACTTGGTCAGCTCCTCCTTGATGCGGTCGGGATCAGCTCCCTCCTTATCCATCTTGTTGATAGCGACGATGATCTGGATTCCTGCGGATTTTGCGTGGTTTATGGACTCTACAGTCTGGGGCATGATACCGTCATCTGCGGCAACTACAAGGATAGCGATATCAGTGATATTCGCACCTCTTGCACGCATGGAGGTGAATGCCTCATGTCCGGGAGTATCCAGGAAGGTGATGTCCTGTCCGTTGATGTTCACCTGGTAAGCACCGATGTGCTG
>DNLQ01000246.1:22435-22622 GCA_003488415.1 Ruminococcus sp.
GGCTGGAGGTTTGTATCATCGTCGTCGCTGTCGTCGATAAGACGCTCCTCGATAGTAACGATGACTTCCTTCTCAACCTTTGCACCCAGCTCCTCGGCTACCAGTGAAGCGGTATCGAAGTCGATCTCCTGGTTGATGGACGCCATAACGCCCAGTCCCATGAGCTTCTTGATGACCTCGGTAGCTG
>DNLQ01000204.1 GCA_003488415.1 Ruminococcus sp.
TGTAGGTAAAGGGATAGTCGGTGTACACCTGTCTGTCCTTTGCATCCTCAGCCGGATATATCATTGCGGCAAGGTCGCCCAGTCTGTCGTTACGGGAAGTCCATCCGCCGCACTCTATCGAGTCTCTTCCCATTGACTTCATCAGTCCTTTGTAGCCTACGTATGCGCCCATATTGTTCCAATGGGTGTCAGTAAGATGATAGAGCGGGATGTTAGAGCCTGCGGAGAGGATGGTCTCCTTCATATCACAGAAGTATCCGCTGTCTGCAAGTGCCCCGGTAAGAGTCTCCAGATTGCTGCTGCGGTCTGCCGGGACGTAGTTGAAGGGCATATGCTCCGGATATAGTGTATTCTTGTTGGGACACACTGTGAATACGAACTTCGCTCCCCTGCTGTCACAGTACTCCTTCATCAGCTCCAGATTACGAAGGATATTGCCTGTCTCGTGGGAGTCGAGCACATCTGTCCTGAGATAGTCGTTTGCGGTCTCGCCGTAATAGAGCCAGCCGTCTTTACCTGCGATAACATCGCTGTTTGGAGAAGTCAATGCCGCTGCTGTCTTTATCCTGCCGTCGGCAGTTACCAGCTTCTGTCTGAATGCGAAATGCTCAGAGAACCAGTCCTCAAACTGTTTGAAGAAATCCTCGTTGAGCTTACCATCCTCTGTGTGTATCTCGGGAGCTGCTGCAAGCTGACGTTTTTCCTTTGAAGGATCAGCCTTGAAGAACGGCATACATACCGTTGGTACAAGACATACAGCTATAAAGGCTCCTGAATAGATCCTGTAAAGTATCTTCTTATCCATGGCAGCCTCCTAAAAGCGGAAATATATGAAAGGATTGTAGGACGCTGATGAAAGTGTAACGATACACAGTGCCAGAAGTGCCAGCGATACTCCGTATGAGAATACATCCAGCACCTTTCCGCCCTTGCCTGCATGACTGCGGACTGCACCTATCACTGGAGTCGAGAAGATGACTGCCAGCACCAGCATTATAAGATACATGGGAGTTATCTGCTGCATGAACATCGCATTCTGCACACTTCCTCCCGTGGGAAGGAACATATGCCCGATGAAGCGGCAGGCTGTACCCAGGTCGTCGGCACGGAAGAACACGAATGCCAGTATCGTCATCAGCATGGCGTAAATGTGCCGGAAAGGTCTGAGCCACTTTCCGGGCTTCAGCACCCCATAGGACTCAAGCATGAGAAATCCGCCGTTCAACAGTCCCCAGACGATGAAGTTGAGGCTCGCACCGTGCCAGAGACCTGTGCAGAAGAACACTATCATCTTGTTCACGGCAGTCCTGGTCTTTCCCTTGCGGTTGCCGCCGAGCGGTATGTAGAGGTACTCCTTGAACCATGTGGATACTGATATATGCCACCTGCGCCAGAACTCCTGTATGCTCTGCGATATGTAGGGGTAGTTGAAGTTCTCCCGGAAGGTGAAGCCGAACATCTTTCCCAGTCCGATAGCCATATCACTGTAGCCGCTGAAATCAAAGTATATCTGGAACAGATAGGATACAGCTCCCAGCCATGCAAGTGCAGGTGTGAGCTGTGAAGTATCAAGTCCGTACACATAGTCAGCCGCCAGTGCCATTGTGTTTGCGATGAGCAGCTTCTTTGACATTCCGGTTATGAAACGGCGTATGCCCTGTGCTGTCTGTACCGGATCCTCACGGCGGTTGTCGATCTGGTCGGCAAAGTCGTAGTACTTTACGATAGGTCCTGCCACAAGCTGTGGGAAGAAGGTGATATACAGTGCAAGACGGTAAAGACTGCGCTGTATGTACTTTGGATCCTTGTAGGCATCTATGACATACGACATCGCCTGGAAGGTGTAGAATGAAATGCCGATAGGCAGGGCGATATGCGGTACCTTTACATCTGCAAAAGGCAGCGCATTGTACAGCTCTGCACCGAAGCCTGCATACTTGAATATACCCAGCATGGTGAGGTTTGCAAGCACTGACAGCGCCAGTACCGGCTTGCGCAGCTTGTTCTTCTCAGTCATTGCAAGTCCGCAGAGGTAGTTCATCAGTATCGAGAAGATCATCAGAACTACTGCCTTAGGCTCACCGTAGGTATAGAATACTATGCTGAATACCAGCAGCAGGATGTTCTTTGCCTTGATACCCGGCATAAGACGGTCGAGTATATAGACCGCCGTAAGAAATATGAACAGAAATACGGGACTGCTGAAAACCAAGACAGTTCCTCCTTATACTGCTGTGTAAAGCTCTATCTGTGAAACTGTATCTCCGTTGTAGTAAACGTCGATCTCCTTGTTTCCGTTTGTGTATACAGCCATATTGCCTGCATCTCCTGCACCCATGACTGCCTCGACCTCGCTTCTGGACATACCTACACTGAGTCCGTTGACGGGATGATCGCCGTTTGTGACCTTAACGTCAAATACGTACTCAGCACCGCCGTCAACATAAGCCTGTACCTCAACGCCGTTGAATCGGTATACCTTTACATCGTAGCCGCCCTGTGTGCATGAAGCTCCGCCGCCCTCGTATGTGGGAGTACCCAGTGAACTGATAAGACCGGATGCGTTTGAAAGCAGAGTATCATAGTTCAGGGTAACTGTCTGGGCAGGTGCCGGCTGCTCCTGCTGCTGGGGTGCGGGGGCTTCTGTGGGAGCTGCCTGCTGCTGAGGCTGTTCCTGCTGCTGATGGGCTTCTGTTGCCTTGGGAGCTTCTGTAGCTGCTTCCTCAGTCTTCTCCTCTGCTGCCTCAGTCTTTGTCTCCTCTGTAGCGTCCTCCTCTGAGTCAGTTGAAGATGCTGTGGTCTCAGAATCCTTCTTCTCAGTAGTTGCTGCTGTAGTTGTGCTCTCTGATGCCTCCTCAGTTGACTCCTGTGTCTCGGAAGGAAGCTCCAGGACAATGTTATCGTTGGAAGCTGTTCCTACGGGATCCTTACCGCATGATACTGCGGAAAGGCTGAGTACTGCTGCCAGTGCTGTCAGAAATGCTGCTTTTCTCTTCATATTTATTTATCCTCCAGAAACTGCCGGAGCTTTCCTTTCCCCGGCTGAAATAATATAGCGGCATACAGCAGACCTATGCCTGCTGTATGCTGTAGGGCTTAATAATAAGTGGGGTATACGTACTGATAGAAGTGATAGTTCTTGCCTATCAGGTAAGCATCAGATGCGTAGTAGTAACCGTTGGTGGTGTCGATATTCCACCATGTACCGTCGATCAATACCTGGTTCCAGTAGTGGTCGCTGTCATAGTGACCGTTTCCGTATACGACACGAGTGGTGTAGCCTGCCTGCTTCATAAGGCAGTCAGTTATTGCTGCAAGGTAATAGCATACGCCGAAACGGTTATCGAACATATAGTTTGCAAAATAGCTCCAGCCCGTAGTATTGATATTTGCAAGGCTTCTTGTATCCTCGATATATCTGTAGGACTTGTTCGCCCTTACCCAGTTATATATAGCGGACAGTCCTGTACCTGTCGAATTGAGTACGTTCTGAGCCTTGATCTGTACTCCGGAATATGCGATCGCTACTCCGTCGGCTCCGATATTGTATCCGTCAAGCTGGATATTTGTATCCATCTTTCCGGTCGTGGTATTAAGGTGATACTTCTTTCCGTCAACTGTGATCCAGCCGTACAGCAGTTTTCCGTCGATATTGAAGTAGTACTTTCCGTCGCTGAACTCTGCCCAGCCTGTGTGCATAGCTCCTGTGCTCTCGTCGAAGTAGTACTTATCATTGCCGATAAATATACGTCCGGAGTGGAGCTTTCCGTCAGTGCCGAAGTAATATGTGCTGCCTCCCACGTTCTGAAGACCTGTCAGCACCTTGCCCGTTGTATCAGCGTAGTATCTGCTGCCGTCAGCATTGAACCAGCCTGTGGTCATTACTCCGTTTGAGCCGAAAAATCTCGTTACGCCGTCAACAGTAACAAAGCCTGTCTGCATAGCTCCGTCTGCTCCGAAGTAATAAGTACCGTCACTGAGGGCGATAAGTCCTGTTTTGAGAACGCCGTCCTCACCGAAGAAGTACTTCTCGTTGTCTATGGCAACTCGTCCGGTCATCATTATACCGTCTGCACCAAAGAAGTATCTCTTGTTGTCGCCGAGTGTAGCTCTTCCGACGTACATATGACTGTCCTCTCCGCCGAAGAAGCGATAGCCTTCCTCAAACTTGAACCAGCCTGACTGGAGGGAATAGTCACCTCCGAAGAAATAGCTCTCGTTACCGATCTTCACAAGTCCGGTAACTGCCTTTCCCGTTGCAGGATCAAAGTAACAGCGCTTGCCGTCCACATCAGCCCAGCCGGTTGTCATACCGCTGTCAGTAAGGTAGTAAGTGCCGTCCTCCAGCTTCAGAACACCTGTCTTGCTTTCACCTGTTGCAGGATCATAGTAGTGCTTTGCTCCGGCGGAGTCTGTCTGCCAGCCTGTGAGCTGTCCGCCCTCTTCGCTGAAAAAGTATTTCTTTCCGTTTATCTCTGTTTCGCCTGTTGCTACATTCCCGTCGCTGCCTATGTAGTAGTTCTTTCCGCCGGCAGTCGCGAATCCTTCTTCGCTTACCTTAACACCCTTTTCATCCAGTACGACCATGCCGTCGTCTGTTGTTACTGCCATGTCAGCAGCCTTTCCCTCGTCCTTGCTGATGTAGTACTGCTTTCCGCAATACTCAAACCAGCCGTATACAGGCTTACCTGTCTCAGGATCGTAGTAACGGCGCTTTCCGTCAACTGTCCTCCATCCGGTCTTGAGTACGCCGTTCTGTGAGAACAGGTATACCTCGTCATCAATAGTCTGTTCTCCGGTAACAGCAGTACCGGTCTCGTCAAAATAATAGAAGCGTCCGTCTGTGTCCACGAACCAGGTATCCGCCTTTGAGGTCTCTGCTGCCTCAGCAGGTACCGCTGCCGCAAGACTCAGAGCTGCTGCCATTCCGACAAGCATTCCTAAGTATTTTTTCATAATGGCTCTCCTTTCATCACGCCTTCCGTTCACCGGAACAGCGGAAATATCCCATAATATTTTAACATCATTCGGCGGCAAAGTCAATAAAACTGCGGCATTTTTTAAAAGTTGGCAAATTATGGCAAGTTTCTGTCATAAAATCAACACTTTTTCTGTTATCTGTGCATATCACTTCACCCAAGCCGCCAGTATACATTATAATAATCGAAGCACAACTGCGGATTGTGACACGAGTACACTATCTTATATACTTTTAAGACTATTTTGAACATCTTACTGCGTTATGTTTACAATAGCATTTATTTTACTTATAGTATACATCTTGTTTGAATTGTGAATTTTTTATAAAAAACTTGCAATTTCAAAAAACTTATGGTATAATATTTGTGTGGTAGTTTGCCATACTATTCCATTTGTGACAAACATTATTCCACGGCACATATCAACCTTGACACGATCTCAGGAAGCACTGATCGATCCGGTACGCAGGATGCGCAGTCAGTTTTGTCGTCAGATCGTGCAGACATTCCGCCGGCATACTGTAGTATGTAAAGGGATCTCTGTGCAGAACGGCAGAAAATATGCGGGCAGACTGCGTCCCAAGCCGTCAGGCAGGATCTGATCAATGATCCCCTATTATCCGGAGGCGCTGAATGAATCTACAAGCCATTCTGGTAACTAACGGAGTAGGCTGTGCGATACTGGTAATACTTCTTATCAGCAGCCATCTTGTACGCCAGAGAAGAACATTTGCAGACAAGATATTCACTGCAATGATCTTCCTCACTGGTGAAGCCTGCATTACTGAATCTGCTACCTTCTTCCTTGACGGAAAGGTATTCAGCGGTGCTGAAGCCGTAGACATGGCTCTTAACAGCATACTCTATCTTACCAACATCACAACATCTTTCCTATGGCTGGAATATACCGATCTCCGACTCTACCACAATATCCAAAGGCTTCGCCAGACTCTGCCAGTCCGTCTGATACCGCTGATCCTCGGAACCATAGGTCTGATCCTGAATCTGAAATTCAGATTTTTCTTTACTATCAACAGCGAGTTTATTTATTTCCGTGAACCGCTGGGATACATCTATTATGTGATAACATTTCTGTATCTTGCCGCATCATTGATACTGCGGCAGCATTACTACAATATTTACGGAAAGATAAGGTTCTTCCCGATCTTCACCTTCCTTATCCCTGTAATAATAGGTACTGCTGTACAGTCAGCAGTTTACGGAGTCTCACTGGCATGGTGTTCTGTATCATTAGGACTTGTCGGAATATATATGTGCCTTCAGAATGAGCTGTCGTATATAGATCCGCTCACAAGTCTCTACAACCGTAATTATATGAACGCCATACTCCAGGATATACTCTACAGAAAACTCCCTGCTGCCGGTATTATGATAGATCTTGATTTTTTCAAATCTATCAATGATACCTTCGGTCATACCACCGGCGACGTCGCACTTATGGAGGCTGCCTCGATCATCAATCACGCTACTCCGGACAACTCTGTGAGTGTCAGGTATGCCGGAGATGAGTTCATCGTCATCCTTTATACCAATAAAAAAGAGATGGTGGAAAAAGTAATAGAGAGGATAAGATGCGGTGTTGACGCTTTCAACAAAACCGGAGGTCACAAGTACATTCTTTCATTCTCTATCGGAAGCTACATCTTCAACAGCTGCGATGAATCCATTGAAATATTCCTTCAGCATATGGATCAGGCTATGTATGAGGAAAAGAAACTGAAGCATAAAAAACCTGAAGCGGAAACTGAAACCGAAAAAGCAGATGAAGAAGATCTTCCGGAAGAACCCGCAGATGCGGCTGCGGAAGGACAGGAAGAAGCAGCAGAAAATACGATCGTGAGCTGAAAACCGCCATAATGCGATACCCCGTACCCGGTCATCTGACGACACGAACATTTATGCTGACCGTTTGTGAAGCAATACGTGATGTCAGAGCCGATGATTTTCAATTATAACGAAAAAGTCCGGTCAGATACCGGACTTTTTCATAGTCTGACAGGCGTACCTTGTGCGCCTGTTTTTATTATTCGGTAAGCATCTTTCTTGTCTGCGGCAGTTTGTAAAGCAGTACGGCAGCAACACAGGTGAATATCATCTCAGGCAGCATATACGCTCCGTTGTAGAGCAGACTGTAGAGATATGTATTGTCTGTGGAGAAGCCGTTCCAAAGCTCACCGTAACTGTGCCACAGTACAACTCCGCTTACGAAGTGGCATACAAATCTCAGGAATATTGCAAATGCTGTACCTGTTATCCATCCGGGAACACCCTTGCTGCGGAATGCTCCTGCAAAGCCAAGTACCGTAAAGGCTGCAAGGTAGTCAATAAGCAGGCAGGCAAGAAGCGTACCTGCCGAGAGTCCCCAGCTGAGTACTGATCCCAGAGACAGGAACATCTGTAACAGCGCATAGACGAATGCTACAGCAAGTCCCTTCTTGACTCCGTACTTGATACTGAAAAGACATATCGGCAGCATGGAAAGAAGAGTAACAGCTCCGCCCCAGGGCAGCTCGAATACCTTTACAAGACTCAGTACCGTTGCCAGTGCAATCATTATTGCACCTTCCACCATCATTTTGGTTTTTGTGTGTTTCATTCTTTCTTACTTCCTTTCATCTTTATTTATGAAAAATGCGTACCCCGGCAGGAGTACGCATTCATTTCCTACGAATTGCTCCCTACACCGGTATTGACCGACAGGTTCAAAGGGTGATTCTCAACTGCCGCAAGACAGTTCCCCTGCAATATTATGCTGTTTCTATACTGTTGGCATTGTGGAGCTTCAGCTTCTCCACAGCCTGCTCACGCATCTTGTACTTGAGTATCTTTCCTGCTGCGTTCATCGGGAATCCGTCAACAAAATCAACATATCTCGGACACTTGTGCTTTGCCATACGTGCAAGACAGAAATCCTTGATCTCCTGCTCTGTTGCAGTCTCACCGTCCTGGAGAACGATGCAGGCCATTATCTCTTCACCGTAATCCTCATCGGGAACACCGATCACCTGTACGTCCTTTACCTTGGGATAGGTGTAGAGGAAATCCTCTATCTCCTTGGGGTAGATGTTCTCTCCTCCACGGATTATCATATCCTTTATACGTCCGGTGATCTTGAAGTAACCGTCCTCTGAGCGGCGGCGTGCCAGGTCTCCGGTGTGGAGCCAGCCGTCTGAGTCGATAGCTGCGGCTGTAGCCTCGGGCATCTTGTAATAGCCCTTCATGATATTATATCCTCTTGCCACAAACTCGCCGTCAGTATCATCAGGAAGCTCCTGGTTGGTCTCAGGATCAACGATCCTGCACTCAACTCCGAATATAGGACCTCCGACAGTATTTACACGCTGCTCGATAGTATCTGTAGTCTTGCTCATAGTGGTGGCAGGTGAAGCCTCGGTCTGACCGTAGGTGATGCAGATCTCGCTCATGTGCATCTTCTCGATCACTTCCTCCATGGTCTTGATAGGACAGGGAGAACCAGCCATGATCCCTGTACGCATATACGAAAAGTCAGTCTTTTCAAAGTCCTCGTGTCCCAGCATCGCAATGAACATTGTAGGTACTCCGTGGAAGCAGGTTATCTTTTCCTTATTGATGCAGGCAAGTCCCTTTCTGGGAGAGAAACGTGTTATAGGTGACATTGTAACACCGTGAGTAACGGATGCGGTCATCGCAAGTACCATTCCGAAGCAGTGGAACATAGGCACCTG
>DNLQ01000137.1 GCA_003488415.1 Ruminococcus sp.
CAGGATCAGGGCATGGATACCCTCGAAGCCAATCTCGCTCTTGGATTCCCCGGAGATATGCGTGAGTACTACATCGGCGCACAGATACTCCGTGACCTTGGCTGCAAGACTCTCCGTCTGCTCACCAACAATCCCGACAAGGTCTACGGTCTCAGCGGATTCGGTCTGGAGATCAGTGAGCGTGTGCCGATACAGATGGACGCTACCGCCTACGATCTTTTCTATCTTAAAACAAAAGCTGAAAAAATGGGACACATTCTCAATTACGGAGATGATAAGTAATGGTTGAGCTGCTTGATTGGGCGCTCCTTGCGCTGGGTATACTGTTCCTGCTGACAATGACTGGTCTTGGTATATATATTGCGGCAAAGAGCAGAAAGAGGCCTCGGCTGCCGGAGGGAATAAGCGCAGAACTGAAAAGTCCTTCATACCTGCCCGGGTCCATTGTAATCGCCGTAATACAGCTGTTCTCCAATGCTGCTCAGGCATTCGGCACAAGCAGTGAGGACAGCCGTATCCACACTGCCGCACTTATCATCTTAGCTGTCGGCTGGCTGCTGTCACTGATACTCTTCATCATTGAGCTCCGCCAAAAAAAACTGTGCAGCATAACCGGGGAAGGTATCATCATTTCAAACGGAAGGACTGTTACACCGGATTCCTGCTGGTACGAACTCGACGGTGACGCCCTTGTTACTGTTGACCGTAAGACCGGTTACAGAAACCGCTTCATCATCACCAGTGACATACAGAAGCTCGACGAGATCCTGAAATCCGCCTATGTCCGCCACGCATAAGGAGCTGCCATGACTACGATATATCTTGTAAGGCACTGTGAACCGGATTTCAGCTTTGATCCGAATGAAAAACGTCCGCTGACTGTAACCGGCAGACAGGACGCTGAGGCTCTGGCTGAATATCTGTCTGACAAAAAAATAAACTGCATATACTCAAGTCCTTACACAAGGGCTGTGGAGACTGTCACTCCCCTTTCCCGGAGAACAAGACTCCCCATTATCACCGATACTATCTTCCGTGAACGCTTCGGAGGTCACGGAGAGGAGAGCTTTGAGGAGTTCAGCCGGAAACAGTGGACGGATCTGTCCTACAAGCGTCCCGGCGCCGAGAGCATCGGTGAGACCATGGAACGCATGATACAGGGCATCACCGAGATACTCAATGATAATACGGGGGAAAACGTCGTTATTTCCTCACATGGAGCTGCGGTATGCTCCGTACTCAGATACTACCACCCTACCTTCGGCTACAGGGACTTCATGCGTGTGATCGACTTCATGCCCTGGATAGTACGTATCCAGTACCACGGGACTGATCCGGCTTCTCTGGAGACTGCCGATGAGATATGGCATATACACCGCCCGTACAGCGGCTGAGTCCGCAATAATAATATAAAGGAGTAATTCACAATGAAAACATATGAAGGAAAACTTATCCCACAGGACGTCAGGATCGGCATAGTTGTTGCCAGATTCAACGAGTTCATTACCTCCAAGCTCCTCGGCGGAGCTGTAGATACACTTGAAAGACACGGTATTTCCGAAGACTCCATTGACGTTGCCTGGGTACCGGGAGCTTTTGAGATACCACTCATTGCTTCAAAAATGGCAAAGTCCGGCAAGTATGACGCCGTTATCTGCCTGGGAGCTATAATCAGAGGCAGCACTTCACATTATGATCTTGTCTGCAACGAGGCTGCAAAGGGCATCGCTCAGGTATCTCTCCAGAGCGATATACCGGTAATGTTCGGAGTTATCACTACCGAGAACATTGAACAGGCTATCGAGCGTGCAGGTTCAAAGGCTGGCAACAAGGGCAGTGAGTGTGCTGAAGGCGCTATTGAGATGATAAACCTCATCCGTGCAATAGATGACTGAGCTTATCTTTGATTATGACGGTACTCTCCACAACTCCATGCTGACTTACGCTCCGGCTTTCCGTAATACCATGAAGTGGCTTTCGGACAGCGGATACATCAGCGATAAAGAGTACAGTGACAGTGAGATAAGTCAATGGCTGGGCTATAACTCCACTGATATGTGGGGACAGTTCCACCCGGAGCTTCCCCAGGAGATACGTGAAAATGCCCGTATCAGGCTGGGTGAGGATATGGCTGAGCGTGCAGAGAACGGTGAAGCTGCTCTGTACCCCCATACGGAAGAAGTGCTGTCACAGCTCTGCAATGAGGGCTACAGACTGATTTTCCTCAGCAACTGCCGCCGGAACTACATGGAGCGTCACCGCAGATTATTCCGCCTTGACCGCTTTTTCTCAGACTTCTACTGCTGCGAAGCATTCGGATTCATACCGAAGTATGAAATATTCCGCAGAATAGCTCCCGGACACTCAGGCAGCTTCATCGTCATCGGAGACCGTTTCCATGACATTGAAACTGCTGTAAAGAACGGACTCCCCTCTGTGGGCTGCGGGTACGGCTTCGGCTCTCCGGATGAACTCGCCGCCGCTGACATAATAATCAATAATATCATACAGCTTCCCGGAGCAGTCCACAAGCTGTCCGTATAATAAGGAGGATCGACTATGGCAAAACGCATCACAGCAGCCGCTGTCGCTGCTGCTCTGGCACTTTCCCTTTCTTCCTGCGCCATTGATAACCTGATAGATCCCTATAAGGACAAATCAGAAACAGAACAGCCTACAGATGCTCCCCAGGCGGTGAGCACTGAGAAGTCCGGGAAGCTGAGCTATGAAAAAGTCGATATTGACGAGGTAAACGATTTAGTTGAGCAGCTTCTGAAGGATATCCGTACCAAAGGAAATAAGTCTCAGATCGAGGAAGAACGCAGTCAGATCCTGGATGTGATATCCATGGCGTATGAGGCTTACTCTGCTTCCTATATCAACTACTGCCTTGACTGGGAAAACGAGGATACTGAGAACGAACACGATGACTGCGCCCTGACATACAACCTCGCCTACGAGGCTGCTTCCTATGCCTTCCACAAGGGCTATGACTCAAAAGAATACAGCGATCTGTTCACAGATCTTATCACTGAGGATGATCTTGAATTCTACACAAATTCCGCCATGAGCCTTAAAAGGCTTGAAGGCTATACAAAAGTGGATTTCGAGCTTTCCGATGAGCGGTCGGACGAATACTATGCCATCTATTATGACGACAGTCTCGATGAGGACGAAAAATCTCTCCGCTGCGCTGAGATATACCTTGATATTCTTACAAACTATGACACCGAGACCTTCTACGATAACTACTCCCGTGACTATACTCCGGAAGAGGTGATAAGTGTCGGCAGGGAGATACAGGATAAGCTCCAGCCGCTTTATACAGAACTTGCCAGGAAAATAGTGGATTACGATAACTATGAGGATATATGGGACGTCTCTACAGATGCTGACGACATATTTGAAGATATAAGGAAATATGCCCGGGAACTGTCTCCGGAGATAGCTGAATCCGCTGAACGCATTATCGACACGGAGCATTACCGTATATCTTCAGGCGCTGACCGCTATGACGGTTCGTTCACTGTTCCGCTGCCTGTATCCGAAGATCAGATGGTCTATATCTATGCTGACGGCAGTTACATGGATCTGACAACTGCTATCCATGAATTCGGTCACTACCATGCAGGACATTTCGACAAAACTCCTATATATTCCACTATCTCAAACGACGATATCGCTGAGATACAGTCACAGGGAATGGAACTGCTTTTCATGCAGTTCTATGACGATATATACGGGGATCTTTCCGATCCCATGAAGCTCACAAGGATAATGGACTTTCTGAGCACCATCGAGACCAGCTTCCTGGTAGGAGAATTTGAGTACACTGTCCTGAGTCACAGGGATGAGTATACTCCACAGGACGTTATCGACTGCTATAACGATATTATGGGAGAATACGCCGCAGACTACCCTTTCTACTGGATCGACCATATCTTCATATACCCCGGATATTATATCAGCTACGGCGTTTCAGCACTTGCCGCAATGGAATTATTCAGCGACTGCGTAAACTCACCGGAAACTGCTGTAGAAATGTATTCACGCATAGCTCATCTCCCTGCAAACGATCCGGATATTCGGTTCAGGACTTCATTGAGTGAATGTGGCTTCAGCGACGTACTCACTATAGAGTATATTGATAAGCTCTTCGATGAGATCGTGAACTTCATAAACTCACTTTAACTCTTCAGCCGCTGTCAGCATCCCTCTGACCTGCTCAGAGGGATCTACTTATATTCTTACGGCACGTTTTACTTGACAGAATGACGGAAACATGATAAAATATGTGTGTGAGCAGTCCATGCGGCAGCGGGATCGCTATGGTCATGAGGAAAGTCCGGGCATCACAGAGCAGG
>DNLQ01000255.1:0-5240 GCA_003488415.1 Ruminococcus sp.
AGCAGTACGCCCCTCAGGGACAGCCCGTATACTCACAGCGGCCTGCACAGAGTCAGCCAAGACCTCAGCAGCAGCGTACCAAACAACCGAAGCCGGTAAAGAAAAAGACTGCTGCCGAGTCGTCACCGAAGAAGCACAGGAAACTGCCTGTGCCAAGACTGGTAAAGCGGATCATAGCAATACTGATAACACTTGTACTGCTGCTGTTCGGAATGTATTCCTGTACATCGCTGATGATAATAAAGCGCCTTGACCATCAGAATACAGGAAGCCGTCTCAGGACCTCCGGAGTGCTGAGTGAGCCATACGTTACCAGCATACTTCTGATCGGTACAGACGGCAGACTTACAGGGGAGCCGAGCCGTTCAGACACTATGATACTGATGTCAGTGAACAGCCGTACCAAGGAGACGATCCTCACTTCATTCATGCGTGACTGTAACGTAAATATCCCGGGCTATGGCTGGGATAAGCTCAATTCAGCCTATGTCTACGGCGGAGCTTCACTCCTCATGGACACTATTGAGAGCAACTTCCGTGTGAAGATAGATGATTATGTATGTGTGAACTTTATCTCCTTTGCAAACATAGTAGACGCTGTGGGAGGTCTGGACCTTGATGTCAGCGATGCCGAGGCAGGCGAGATAAACACCATACTCCAGGCGGAGGTCAACGAACTGATGGGCGACGATACTAACGACGATCTTCTTTCAGGCGGAGGAAAGCTCCACCTCAACGGCAAGCAGGTGCTGTCCTTTGCACGTATCAGGTACATAGGAAATGCCGACTTTGAACGCACCAGCCGTCAGCGTCTTGTGCTTACCAAGCTGGCGAAGAAGGTACGCAGCTTCAGACCTTCAATGATAACCGGAGTGATGAAGAAGGTAGTGCCGAATGTAGGTACTAATATGGACGATATGCAGATGTATCTTCTTTCACTGAGACTTCCCGTCATACTGAAATATGATATGCGTCAGATACAGATACCTGCCGAGGGTACATACTGGAGCGAGTGGAACAATTCCGGAGATGCGCTCGGACTTGATTTTGACGCAAACCACAATATCATCGAGGAAAATGTATTCGCCAAGGAAAAGACCGTACAGGAGAACGAATGATGAAAAAAAGACTTCTTTCACTTATAGCAGCGGCAGCTCTGCTCAGCGGCTGCGGAGTAACAGATGCAATACTTACCAACACGGATTACGAGCCTCCGGAGGAAGTAAAGCCTTTCGACAGTGTTGTTATCGAGCCGGTATTCGATTACGAGAAATTTGCCGGCTGGTATCCGGATCTCTGCTCACAGCTCCGGAGCTGTGAGCTTGAGCCGGTGCTCAACGAAAGGGTAGGCTCAAGTGATCTGCGCCTCACTTTCGGACAGGTCAAGACGGATATACCTGATGTGTTCTGGTATAACGGTTACTCCATGCACCCCAAGGGACAGTCAGTGCGCCTTGAGATAATACTTCTCAACGGAGTTGAGGAGGATACAGTTGAGGATATGTACGATGAACTTGTAAAGGCGGCAAAGGAGCTTGTCGATCAGATCCCTGAGGGCAGTACCGATATAGAGAAGATGCTCTTTGTACACGACTATATCTGCGAACACTGTTCCTACGACTTCAACGCACTCCACGAGGAGGAGAACGGACTCTGGCACACTGCCTACGGAGCGCTTGTACAGGGGAAGGCAGTATGTTCAGGCTATGCGGAAGCATTTCAGTACATCATGCAGCTTCTCGGCATAGAGGGCGGAGTCTGCTCCGGCTACTCATACCGTGGAGGCAGTCATGCCTGGAATTATGTAGTACTTGACGGGAAAACCTACTGGATAGACGCAACATGGGATGACGGGCTTACTGATGTGTCAAGGGCATACTTCCTTTTTAATGATGAGCAGATGCTTCGTACACGCTGGCTGGACAAGTCACAGAACTACGCACCCGTATGTGACGGAGATGACGGAAAGTGGTTCAGGGATAACGGAGCATATTTTACAGAGTACGATTTTGACAGTATATCTGCATATACAGCATCAATGTCAGGAAAATGCGAGCTCATGTTTGCGGATTACGATACATACAAGACAGCCCTTGACGATCTTATCGGAAAGAGAAAGATCAGTAAGCTGGACGGAGTTGGTTCTGTTGCGAGTTATTACCGTGACGACAGGATGTACACGCTGACATTAATATGATACCTGTTCTGCATAAGGCAGTAAAGAGAACGGCAGACCGTCCCTCCGGGCGGTCTGCTTTTATATCCTGAGATATGGAGTACATTGCATGAAGAAAGCCCGTAAGCATTGCTTACGGGCTTTGGTATAACAATAGACTATTACTCAGCCAGCAGCTTTTCAGCAGTTGCCAGCTTTACACAGATAGTAAAGAGGTTTACAGCCTTAGCCAGATCCTCTATGGGAGGGTAGGTAGGAGCGATACGGATGTTCCTGTCATCAGGATCCTTGCCGTAGGGGAAGGTAGCGCCAGCACCGGTGAGAGTCACGCCTGCGTCGGCGCAGAGCTGAACGATGCGTTTAGCACAGCCGTTCATGGCATTGAAGGAAATGAAATAGCCGCCCTCAGGTTCTGTCCACTCACCGATGCCGAGTGGAGCAAGCTCCTTGCTGAGGGTATCCAGTACCAGTCTGAACTTGGGAGCGATGATCGCCATGTGCTTATCCATGTGCTTGTGCATATTCTCAAAATTGCCGAAGAACTTCACATGGCGGAGCTGATTCATCTTGTCGTAGCTTATAATGCTTATGCCCAGGTACTTCTTCAGCTCCTCCACATTCTCCTTGCTTGCACCCATTACTGCAACGCCTGCACCGGGGAAAGTGATCTTTGATGTAGAACCGAATATGTATACGATGTTCTCGTTGCCTGCTTTCTTTGCTTCGTCCAGTATATTGAGGATGAGTCTGGGAGTCTTCGTAAGGTGATGTATACAGTAGGCATTGTCCCAGAATATGCGGAAGTCCTTTGCGGCAGGCTTCAGGTTTGCGAAGCGGCGTACAGTCTCGTCGCTGTAGCAGATTCCGTCGGGGTTGGAATACTGAGGAACGCACCATATACCCTTTACGGAGGGATCGTTATTAACGAGCTCCTCGACCATATCCATGTCGGGACCGGTTGCGGTCATGGGAATATTTATCATTTCGATGCCGAAGAATTCAGTTATCTTGAAGTGTCTGTCGTATCCGGGAACAGGGCAGAGGAACTTGATCTTTCCGCACTGAGACCAGGGCTTCTCGCCGAGGATGCCCTTGTTGTATGCAGTCTGAACAGTCCAGAACATAGCGTTGAGGCTGGAGTTTCCGAAGATTATCACCTCGTCGTCGCTAACGCCGATCATATCCGAGAACAGCTTCTTTGCCTCGGGGATACCGTCGAGCATACCGTAGTTGCGGACGTCGATGCCGCTCTCGCTCATGAAGTCGTTGTCATCGAATACATTGAGCATATCGACGCTGAGCTCAAGCTGCTCCCTGCAGGGATTGCCTCTTGACATATTCAGAGAAAGCCCCTTGGCCTTGAAGTCGTCATAAAGGGACTGAACGCTGTCTCTGAAGCTGAGAAGCTCATCTCTGGACATCTGTGATAAATTCATTTCGGAACACACCTTTCAGTTTTCAGTAAGATCTGTATAACAGCGGCGCTGCCGGGCAGAGTCCGCCGGTCGTCAAATAAAAGTATACCATACTGTTAAGGTTTTATCAAGAGACAAGATAACAAATAATAAATGGTGGATACGGCTGTTTTTTGGCAGTTTTCGCATATCAAAAAGGGAATGTGTCTATATACGAAGTAAAAGTGTACATGACAGGCGGACAATGGATGGGCAGCTTGCATGAAAATATTTCCGTAATCTTGACAAATATTTTGTTATGTTGTATAATAGCAGTAGATATATAACTGATGGAATTGGGAAGATACTGAACAAAGGAGGTTTCATTATGAACATGAAACAAATCACACGATCAGCATTTTCTCTCATGACGTCACTCACCCTTCTTGCAGGTGCAGGCACTCTGAACGCAGAGGCTGCATTATTGGAAGGAGAATCCGGAACGATAGAAGATGCTCCGATGATGATCGTCGGGGATCGTGAATCCGGCGAGTACAGTTCACCGTTGCTGATGACGGGACAGACGGCGGCTATAGGTGCTAATTACAACGATGACGCTTTCAACCTGGGCTATTACCTTGATGCCAATAACGTTGAAGTTTACAAGGCATTCATAACGCTTATCAATCCGTCACTGGATGTGGTGACGATAACGCTGCCTGAGCCTGTAACCTTCACTGCGACATCACGATCACTCAGTAATGAAGCGGATCAGAAGGCATTCGAGGATGCAATCTTCGGCTGTTTCCGCCCGGGTATGGATTGTGCTGTTTTTGACATTCCTGAACTATACTGGATCGATGAGGCAGGAGTAGGCGTAAGAGCGGAGGATCTGACCTATACGAGGAACTTTTTCTCCTCAAAGTACACATTCACCCTTAAAAGCATATCATTTGTACCGGCAGCTTATGAAGGATTCACTTCTTGGGACGAAGTGCTTGAATTCAAGGATAAGCTGAAGGAGGCTGTGGATAATTTTGAAGTTACCGGCAGCACAAGGTATGAACAGTTAAAGAGCATACATGATCAGATCGCATTATTTACATACTATGACGAGGAGGCAAGATTCCACGGCTCCGCACTGGGTTCGCTGGTAGAGCCGGGTGTAGTATGTGAAGGCTATTCCAAGGGTTTCAAGCTGATATGTGATAAGCTGGGGATCCCGTGCGTATGTATCTTCGGCAACTACAAGGAAGCCGATCAGAGTGCACATATGTGGAATTATGTGCTTATGGATGATAACAAGTGGTATGCAATAGATGTGACCTGGGATGACCTTGACAACAAATATGGTCAGGAGATCATGTATACATATTTCCTTAAAGGCTCCGACAGCTTCTTCAACGATCATACACCTTCGGTTGATTACAGCTATACGCATTTTACCTTCCCGGAGATCTCAACGAAGGATTACGATCCTTCACAGGCAGTTCCGATAAGTACGGCAGTTGTAACTGCTCTTGTAACTACAACGACGACTGCCGCAGAAACCACAACCGAAAAGCCCGTTGAAACGACAGTCACCACAACTGAAAAAACTACTACAACAACTACCACAACAACAACCAGACCTGTCACAACAACAGTGAAACCTACAACGACCAAGCCTG
>DNLQ01000255.1:5315-10493 GCA_003488415.1 Ruminococcus sp.
ACGACCAAGCCTGTCACAACAACAGAAGCTCCTGTGACTGACGCTGTTACAACTACCCAGCCTGTTACAGAGCCGCCTGTAACTCAGAAGGGAGATGTTAACAAGGACGGAAAGGTCAATGCAGCCGACCTTGTGACTATGCAGAAATTCCTTCTTGGTGCGGGAGAGCTTAAAGAATCTTCAGCCGGAGATCTTGACTCCGACGGAGCAGTGACTGCTTTTGACCTGGTATTTCTCCGACGGCTTATCCTGTTCGTAATAAATGGATGATCGTATGAAAAACAGATGCCCCTGCCTTATGGCAGGGGCTTTTTATGCGTTCACAGGGTTTAAGTCAGAGTATGAAGCATATAAGCCCTGAGCAGCCGTCATTGATGACACGTTCAAGAGTCTCCCGGAGCTTCATTCGTGCGTCAGCAGGCATTTTGCAGAGCTTGCTGTGAAGCCCTTCGTTTACCAGCTCATGGAGTGATCTGCCGAAGATATTGCTCTCCCATATTTTTTCCGGATCATCAGCGAAGCCGTCCAGGAGGTACATCACAAGCTCCTCTGATTGACGTTCAGTGCCGACGATAGGTGAAACGGTCGTGGTTATATCCGCCTTCATAAGGTGAATTGAAGGTGCAGAGGCTTTCAGCTTTACTCCGTACTTTCCGCCTTGTTTAATGATCTTCGGCTCTTCCAGAGACAACTCCTCCATTTCAGGCATAACGATACCGTAGCCTGTTGCCTCAGCCTCCTCCAGAGCAGGAGCGATACGGGCGTATTTTTTCTTTATGTCGCTTAGTTCCATAAGCAGCGGCATAAGGTCGCTCTCACCGCTCAGCTCTATACCTGTAGCTTCACCGATTATCTTATAGAAAAGGCTGCTGTCAAGCTCTGCGGATATAGTGACCGTACCTGTACCCAGGTCGATAGACGAGACTCCGGCACTGACGATATGCGGGCAGGCAGCTATGGACTCTGCGGCAGCAGCAGCTTCCCTCACCAGTCTGACATCCCTGGCGGATTCTCTTATACAGCCGAGAATGCTGCTTCTCAGCCAGTGATCCTTATCCAGCGTATTGATCCAGCGTGAGGTGCGGATATTGATCTCTTTTACCGGGAAAGAGAAAAGCAGCTCACGCATAAGATCCTTGATATCGTCCTCGTCCAGCTCCAGGCAGTTTACCGGTACTACCTTCGCACCGTACTTCTCAGTCAGTTCTGCTGCCAGTTTCCTGGTTTCTCCGGAGTTCGGATCAACGGTATTAAGTACCACGATAAAAGGCTTGCCGAGTTCTGTAAGCTCCCGTATGACACGCTCTTCACATTCTTCGTATTCCTCACGAGGGATATCTGTGATGCTGCCGTCAGTAGTGATTACAAGACCGACAGTGGAGTGATCTGTTATTACCTTCTGAGTACCGGTCTCGGCAGCCATATTGAACGGAACTTCCTCATCGAACCAGGAGGTCATCACCATACGGGGCTGATCTTCCTCTATGTAGCCTACGGCACTGGGAACGATATATCCCACGCAGTCGATTAGCCTTACCGAGAACACAGCTCCCTCACCGAGACTTATCTCCACCGCTTCTTCGGGGATGAATTTAGGTTCAGTGGTCATGATGGTACGTCCGGCAGCGGACTGAGGGAGCTCATCAAGAGCTCTCTCCTTCATGTAGCTGCTCTTGATGTTGGGGATAACGAGAGTCTCCATGAAACGCTTTATGAATGTGGATTTACCTGTCCTGACAGGGCCTGCAACACCGATGTATATGCTCCCGTCGGTCCTTTCGGCAATACTGGTATATATATCTTTTTCCATACACTTCTCCTTTATTCCTTTATTGGTATAAGCAGCATACCGCTGCCGGAAAGACGGTCAGATGCAAGGTCATTCTCCTCCATTACTGCATCCACAGAGGTACAGCACCTTCTGGCAATGTCCCAGACTTCCTCACCCTCAGAACCGAAGTAGAGCTTTACAGCGTAGTCCTCGCTGTGCTCTTTGGGACTCCCGGTCTCTATGCCGGTAACTGCTCTGACGGTACGGGTTCCGCCGGCAGAGACGGTCACGGAGAGGTCTGCGTCGGCAGTCAGCACTCCCTCCGGAGATATAGACCATGACACTCCGACGGATGTGACACGAGAGCTTACAGAAGCGGTATCCGGGAGTACGGTATCAAGTGCCACAGTTTCCTCAAAAGGCTCATCACGGTCCGGCATTACTGTCATACCGCTGCTGTCAGAAGCAGCCATTGAGTATGTCAGCATTCCTGTGATAACAGCCGAGCTGCCGTCAGGTGAGAGACGGGTATTAATATTGCCCGGACTGCACCATACAGTGCAGATATGCTCCGGGACGCTCTCACCCTCTGCAAGTCTGGCACTGTGCCTGAACTGGCTGCGGAAGGTCTCCGGGAGCAGTTCGGCACGTATCTCCGCAGTTTCAAGCTCTGTGTCGTATACAGTTGAATAGGCGTCCACCACAGTCATGGCGGAGGAAGGCTTCACGGCAGTACAGGTAAGACGCAGCTCAAGCTGATACTGTATCAGTCTGTTCTGACCGTTCCTGTCCGGAGACGGTGAAAGCTCACAGCTCACAGTCTCCGCATCAACAGTGCAGATGCAGCTCTCGTCAGCACCTTCAAGCTCCATTATCTGACTGTAGGGTATGGTGAAGGAAAGAGTCTCCATTCCGGGAGAACCATCCTTTTCATAGGAATACAGCAGTCTCACCTCTGCCTCGCCCTTTGCCAGCAGTTTTCCGGATACCAGCTTCAGTCCGCATTCGCCGGGAGTACACTTTCCAAGGAGTACGGAGAGAGCTTCCGGCTGAGTTTCCGGAAGTGAAGTCTCACCTGAGAGCTGTACGCTCCTTGAGGCATTCAGCTTGGTACCGGCAAATTTCAGCGGTATCCTCCTGAGTTGTATATTCATTCCGCTGCCTCCGCTTATGACCTCCTGAGTGCGTGTGCAGGAAGCGTTTATGCGTACAGATACAGCGCCTCGTATATCAAGTCTGCGTTTGTTAACTGCCCGGAAGGATAGTCTGTCAGTACCGGGACTCAGACGAATATCGGGATCATTGCAGGCAGAACCAAGCTCTGCGGTACGGGTGAATGTCTGCTGCTGAGTGACGCAGCGCACGGTCTGATCCGGACCTCCGCAGTAGAGTATCCGGATATCGCACCTGAGTTCGTATGTCAGTCTTCCTCCGCTGACGGACCAGTCGGTTATTACCGGTTCTATGCTGCATCTCACCAGCCTGAATATATCCGGGTAGTAATCCGGGAGTATGTAGTCCAGTTCAACGCTCTGCTCCTGTACTCCGTCGAAAATTGTCTCTGAAGCCGGGATGGCTTCTCTTGTAAGTTTTAAGTCCATAGCTTACCTCCTGAAATAGCTTTACCAGAGTATATGCGTTATCCCGGTCAGGTATTCCCTGTGCAGGCTCCTTCCGCAGGTGACTGCGAAACAGTGTATAAGAGACGGTAGTTTTCATGCACCGCAGACGTGGAGCTGTAGATAAAAAATATATCCGTAAACTGTTGATTTTTCCGATTTAGTGTGATATAATAAGATGTATATTTTATAATGAAAAGGAATGATCTATGTGAAAATCAGCTTTTCAACTCTGGCTTGTCCGGATTTTGAATGGTCAGACATCTATTCGATGGCAAAGGACTTCAGGTTTGACGGAATCGAGATAAGAGGTATTGGCAGAGAGACCTCAGCGCCCAAGGCAGCCCCTTTTTCTGAGGCACGACTTGCAGACACTATTGCGAAGCTGAGATCACTACGACTTGAGATACCATGCCTTACTTCCGGAGCCTGCATCAAGTTTCCTGAGAAGGCAGAGGCTAACCGTGCTGAGATAATCGAGTATGCTAAGCTGGCGCAGAAGCTGGGAACTCCATATGTACGTATACTTGCGGATCTTAATCCCATGCCTGCTGACGATATAGATGACGATATGATAGCAGAAACTCTCCGCAGTCTTGTACCTGTGGCTGAGGAGTATAATGTGACCTTCCTGGTAGAAACAAACGGTGTATACAGCGATACTGCACGTCTTGCAAAACTCCTTGACAGCGTTAAGAGCCGCAAGGTCGCTGCACTGTGGGATATGCACCACCCCTACCGCTTTGCAGGCGAGTCACCGGAGACTACAGTTGCCAATCTTGGCGAGTACATAAAGTTCATACAGGTAAAGGACAGTGTTCTCCGTGAGGACGGAAGCGTAGAGTACAGACTTCTCGGTGAGGGCGATATTCCTGTAAAGGATATGATAGAGGCTCTCGATACTATAAACTACAACGGCTATATATCCCTTGAGTGGGTAAAGAGGTGGGCTCCTGAGCTGAGTGATGCAGGTATCGTTATACCTCGCTTTGCAAATTACATGGAGAGCTACCGCACACGTCACAAGCATTCACTCCAGACAAACCTCAGAGGCGACGGTCAGTACCCCTGGCCGAAGGAGAGGATACTCAACTACACTTTCCCGGACATCCTTGACCGTGTCTGTGAAGAATTCCCGAATCAGTATGCTTTCCGTTATACTGAGCTTGACTATACACGCACCTATCCGGAGTTCCGTGATGATGTTGATACCTTTGCCCGTGCGCTGCTGGCTATGGGTGTAAAGAAGGGCGATCACGTTGCTATATGGGCAACAAATGTTCCTCAGTGGTACATCACATTCTGGGCTACTACCAAGATCGGTGCAGTACTGGTAACAGTAAACAGCGAGTACCGTATCCACGAGGCGGAGTACCTGTTCCGCCAGTCAGATACCATGACTCTCGTTATGATAGACGGTATCAAGAATATCAGCTATACAGACATCATCAGGGAACTGTGTCCTGAGCTTGAGTCCTGCGCTCCCGGCGAGCTGAGGTCTGAGAAGCTGCCGTACCTTCGCAACATAATCACCTGCGGCACCAGACAGCCCGGATGCTACACCTGGGAGGAGGCTATGGATCTCTCAAAGAACGTACCCTACAGCGAGGTAGAGAAGGTTCGCCGTACCATAGACATCCACGATGTTGCAAATATGCAGTACACCTCCGGCACGACCGGTTTCCCCAAGGGAGTAATGCTCACACACTACAATGTAGTGAACAACGGTAAGGCTATCGGAGACTGCATGGATCTCTCTACCGCAGACCGCATGATGATACAGGTGCC
>DNLQ01000023.1 GCA_003488415.1 Ruminococcus sp.
ATGATTCCGGCAATGCTGACGAAGCAACCGAATAATAAGGGAGGCTGAAGAAAATGAAACTTAACTACAGAGATAAAGTCGTACTGGGAATCCTGCTGGCAATCGTTATACTGGTTGCTTCATTCGTCGGACTTGTCAAGCCCAAGATGGATGCTATCAAGGCTGATAAGCTCGTCCTTGCCCAGAAGGAAGAGGAACGGGATCAGGTCCAGACCAAGATCGACGGCATCGTTCCTCTTACAAATGATATCAATGACATCTATGCAGAGACAAAGAAACTCACATCCGATTTTGTCAGCTATGACAAGATCCTCAGAACAAGCGACATAGACCAGTATATGCAGGAGTATGCAGACGAGAACAGTGTAATGATCACAAAGCTCGATCTCACAGAGCTGGCTGAGGGTGCAGCTAACTACTACTACTTCACACCTACATATGTTGGTGAGTCAATGCTTGAGGCATCTGACCTTAACGGCAATGTAATGCAGAACGTTGAGGAAGACAAGGCAGAGAGCACATCTCTCAACGAAAGAACAGTAGAACAGTCACTTCTTGCACGCTACGCTGTAAGCATTATCGGTAAGAAGGAGGGTGTATGGAGCTTCATGAAGGCTATTGAAGATCAGGATGAGACTGTTCTTATTGATTCTGTAAGGATCGCTGATTATACATTCGGCGAATTAAAGGATGAAAACGGCAATACTATACAGGAAGCTGGAGAAGGCGAGTCGGCTGTAGATATGGTCATCTCCCTCTATTCAGTTTACGAGATGCAGAAGCCTAACACTGATGCAGATTGATTCTGATTTCTTCACTCCCGTTTACACAGTGCTGTAATTTGAAAGGGGTATGAAAAAAATGAACACTCCAAAGAATAGAAAAATGAAAGGCTCAGTACTGATGACTGTAGTATCAGTAATGGCACTGATGATACTGTTTCTGACGAGTACGCTTGTGCTGGCAAATGCAGCAAACAAGCGTGCCCACAGGTCATATTCATCGTCACAGGCTGAGTATACCGCACGAGCGGCGATCGAGGGCTTTACAAATGCTATGAGCCGGAATGCCGATATTACTGCGGCTGTACAGAACCTCGGCAGCAACGGCAATCCCAATGTTATCCATCCCCAGGTAGTTATCGCTGATAAGTCGCTTGGAAGGATCGGAACATATGATGCTGCAGGCAAGTTCGTTGAGAACAACCAGCTCACAGTCGAAAAGCTCACCGACGAGGTATGGGCGTTCGGCGATAACGACAACAACGGTACAAATGAATGGTTTAAGGTCGACAGAGTAAAAGTCAGCGCTACAGTAAGAGTCGGCAAGGAAGTCAAGACAGTTGCCGCTTATATCAATAAGCTGCCTGCAAGTGCAGGAACAAGCTCAGGCGGTGCTCTGAGAGGACTCCAGACAGCCGGCGGAAATGCTACCACCAGTACAGGCGGTAACTATACCGGCGCTCTTGCACTCGGACTTAAAGCGGATGGTTCTGATCTGTTCGGAATCACCAATACATCTTACATCGACAGCGATTTCAACTTCATAAACGGTTCATTCGCTACCTGCGCAAACATCCATTTCAACATGGACAGCGCAAAATCAAGCAAGACTGTTCTGGATACAAGCGTAACACCGCCTGTTATCACTCAGAAGAGCATTGCATCAGGCTCAGTATTCACAAATAACCTTATCATGCCTGATAACCCGCTTCAGGTACACGTAAATTATCCTGCTGCACCATTTGCTACAGGATATACACAGAAGGATGTACCCTATCTCTTTGTTGACGGCGTTCTCTTCAAGCGCTCATCAACTCTGAACTTTATCAGCGGTACAAAAGCTCCCTTCAACCTCTATGCAGGTACAGCATGGCTCAGCGATCAGGTAACTATCAGCATGGATGCTGATATGTACCTTATGGATCCTCCTGCAAGTACAAATCCTTCACCTACAGATGTAGACCTTTACTACTATCCCGATCCTAACGCCCCTGTAAAGACTGCCTTTACGACCGGCAATATACCCAAGCACCAGGCTCCGAAGGCTGACGGTACTCCGGGTACAGAGGAATGCGGATACGTGACAAGAGGAAAGAACGTTGTAGGCGGAACAGGTACATCTAATCTTTACGGCTGGGAGAACTCAGTTGTAAACAAGATAGATCCCTCCTCATTCCAGTCCTACGGCGGCAACATCTACTGCAACGGAGATCTTGAGCTTCAGAATATCCAGGTAAACGGCGATGTACGTGTAATGGGCAACGCTATTATCCATTCAAGCGTAAAGATCCAGGGCGACCTTGTTGTAAAGGGAACTCTGACTATTGACGGCAACTCAAACCAGATCGTAAGAGGAAACATCTACAATGATGCTTCTACTATCGGCGGCGGCGGTTCTATCTCAGGACTGAAGGCCGGATACAGCTTTAAGCCCAATTACGTTTACACAAACCCCGAGGTGGCTGTAACACCTCTCATGCCTGTTAAGCAGGATCACGATCCGTGGCACTGGGAGATCACACTCCCCGACGGTACAGTTCTCGACAGAGTATGGGACCAGACTCCTCTTTATGCTGTTGATCCCGCACTCGGTCTCGGCGACTACATTGATTACAAGCCTTACTACAAGGTAAATTACGATGGTACAGTTTCTACTGATATAGTAACTACTTCCACAACAAAGTATAAGTCAGATGCCAGCGGAAATATGACCAATGTTGAAACTAACGAGGATTACACCTACTTCAACGGTGCAGGTGCTGAGGTAGCAGCCGGCGATGCATATGCAACTGTTACCGGCGCTCAGCCTTACGCAGCATACGGTAAGGAAGCATATCCTGACGATATGAAGCGTGAGGTCATCTACACAGGAAGCGACGAATCCAAGAGAATAATCAAGACTCTTGATGAAGCTCAGTTCGATATCGGATACGATCCTGTAGCAGGTGAGTTCGGCACTGAGTACAGCACTGCTCTTCCCTCAAACAATGACGGTTCAGCAAGAACAGTTACTTCATGGACAACAGACAGAACAGCTTCATCTGTTCCCGGCTGCGCATGGGAATTAGCCATGACTGAGGACAACGCATACAAGATCGACACAAACATGACGGACGGTACAGTTCTCCTCAAGCCCGAGGGCAACTGCTGGCTGGTTCTCGGAAACGGCGATATGACAACCGGTATCAGGATCGGTACCACAGATGCAAACGGCAATATCATCGTTGATGATTCTCACGGTACTGTAAATATCCTTATCAACGGCAGAGTCGAGATGAAGAACGGACAGATCATCACAACAGAATTCTATAACAGATTCAATGATGCTACAAATCCGAACCATAACAGGATCTACGAGGATGATAAGGTAGGTATCACAGTATACGGTGCGGCTGATGACGTTGCCGGTTCAAAGGTAAGTCACAGTAAGCTCGTATATGCAAACCAGTCTGTAGTGACTGCTACAGGTAAGGCACCTTATATGTCGATCGATGGTTATCTGTCAAGCGGCAGATACGGCGGTATAGAGTACTATGACAAGTCAGGCACTCTTATCCAGCCTTCACTTTCTCCTCACTGGATCGGCGGCTGTCTCGTAGATTCTATCTCAGATGCGTTCAATAACTTCACTCTCGCATTCGTTGAGAGCGGATCAGGCGGACCTTCCGGCGGTACATTCTCTACAGGCTTAGGCTTATTCCAGTATGCTTACCTGGATGCTAACTAAGGAGGCGTGATCAATGAAAAAGAATAAAAGAAAACTGAAGGGCATGACTCTGGTTGAAATGATCATATCTCTTGCTATATTCGCAATAATGGGTGCTGTGCTCGTAATGGTAGGTATGCACGTTGACAATACAACCAGGGCAACAACAACTCTCAAGGGCAACATTGCTCTTGAGAGCCCATACGCAGCAAACAGGGAAAAGACCTACAATGATGCAGCCGGCGTTCCGGCGACACTTCCCAAGACTGACGAGGACGTGATCGTTGACTGTGCAGGCATCTCAGGCGACTACATACAGTATGTTACCAATGCCAGCGGTCAGTACGTTACTGAGGCAGGCGGACATCTGAAGTCCACACAGATACACTACAACAACCCCACCTGCACAATGGTAGCTGATAAGTACCAGACCAAGGATATAGCAGATAATCTTCTGCCCAGCAGAGATCACGGTGATCTTAACTTCCAGTTCCTTGAGATACAGGAAGTGACAGTTCCGGCTTCAGCCGGTCCTACAGCTGCTACTACATGATAGGAGGCGCTGGATAAAATGGATATGAAAAGAACCCGCAAGGGCTTTACACTGATCGAGCTTCTGGTAGTTATGGCGATCTTCTCCATTCTCCTGGTAGGCGTTATCCGTGTTGCAAGCCCCGTAGACAATATGTATAAGTCTACATCATTATCAGAAAAGACATACAATATGTCGAACAACATCGACGTATACATCAACTCAAAGCTGGAGTACGCTGAGGGATGCTGGGTATATACCAGCGATAAGCTCGCAAACGGCGGTTCAAATGACGATCTCCTCGCAGTAGTGAACGAGTACAAGGATCATTTTTACAAGTATGCAGTGGTTTACAACGCCGCTGCAGGTGCGCCTACAGTTGCAAAGGGCAACATCTACATCATGCGCCTTGTAAACAATGATGCAAACGGCTCGGGAATAGATCCGGGACAGATAACGCTCAGAAAGATCGATTTCACAGCAGAAACAGAGAGCGCTGTCAATCCTGTATCAGCACTCCCTGCGGAAGAGACACAGCTCAACCCCACATACTTCACAGGCAGTGATGCACAGTATAATATCGCTTATGCGCTTGGTAAGAGCAATGTGATAAAGGCTTCTACATCCCTTGATTCACTCTACAGCTTCAATGCCCTGAGAGCAGACTACCTTGACGGCAACAAGGGCATTTCAAGTTTCAGAGATCTGGCAGTTACAGTCGGTATCGAGAAGAAACCCAACTCCACTGAGACCGCAAACGGAGTTACTCAGTTTATGAGCAATACGAATGATCCTTCGAATGTTCATAACTTCAGAGCGTTCAAGTCTCCCAACTCCATTTCAGTGATCGGCATCCCGCTTATGAATATCGGCTTCACAAACGGAAAAGCAAGCCCCCACTACTACAATATGCCTTCTCCTACTCCCGGAGGAACTTCAACTATAAAGATCTCCGACGGAAAGCAGCTTGTAGCTCCTACTGCGTACAAGGATACAAATACTTCAACCGATATGAACTTTGAAAACGATATCTACTTCATCTTCTCCTACGCAGATGAACTCCATTCATAATACAAAAAAGACAGGCAGCAGTTTTTCGCTGCTGCCTGTACTTCTTTTTTTGACCTTACACCTGACCGATACCGGATACCATGTCAATGTACCACTGTGCGATACCGTTTCCCCAGAGCGCTCCGGCGGCAATACCGATGGCAAGGAACGGTCCGAACGGCATTACCACCTCGTCGTCAGATGTGTGTCTGATGATAAGTCCAACTACGGCTCCGGTAATTATGCCGATGAAAGCTGAAACGATAATAGCTTGTGTTCCGAGAAGTGCTCCGGCAGCAAGCATCAGGTAAGTATCTCCCTGCTCGATACCACGGAAGTCCTCACCGTACTTCTTTCTTATGAAAGGACGGCTGATCTCTCCGATAAGGAAGAAGGGAACACTGATGACCAGTGCGCCGATGACACGATGCTTCAGCTCCACCCTGTCAGTGAATATGGCAGCGGGGATAGCAAGCAGGAATATAAGTCCTACGATCACCATGTCGATCTCCTTGGTGTCCCAGTCCATGAAGGCTACCACCACGAGCAGAGACATAAGAACGCAGGTTATTATGGCTTCAGCATTGATGTCCAGTACAGCGAACGTAAGTACATAAAGCAGTCCGTTCAGGGACTCAACAATTGGATATCTCGGAGAGATCGGCGCCTTGCAGTTGTGGCACTTTCCACGCAGAGCAAGCCAGCTGAATACGGGGATCAGGTCGATAGGTCTGATCTTTGCACCGCACGTCATACAGTGTGACGCCTTCTCCTTGTCCTCCTTGCTCCTGCCGAAACCCAGCACGGACTCGTTCCGTGGAAGGCGGAGAATGACTACGTTCAGAAAGCTGCCTATGCAGATGCCAAAGAGAAATACGATGGTGTAAACCATTATTTTGAATGGAAGCTCCGTAAATTCAGCATGGAGCATATTTTCAAATTCAAACATGGATTTACCCTCCTTTTCTTAATATAAATGAACATAAATATATTATAACATATTTTATGGAAATTTCAAGTATAATTTGTGAGTACGCAATATTTTGCGTGCCACGGAAAATAGCGGAGGTTAGTATATGAGAAACGAGAGAATTGGCGACTACTTAGTTAGTCAGGGACTTCTTACCGAAGAGCAGCTCCATAATGTTCTGACGAAGCAGAAGGAATCAAACGGCGCCAAGAAGTTCGGCGATCTTGTTGTCGAGCTGGGATACATGAGTGAGATCAAGTTCACTCAGGCGCTTTCCAGAAAGCTCAACGTTCAGTATGTTGATCTCGATAACTTCGACATCAAGAGCTCAGCAGTTGAGAAGATCCCGGAGGCACTGGCAAGAAAGCACTCTGTAATTGCTATCGACGTTACAGGTAAGCGTCTTACAGTTGCTACAAACGATCCGGTAAACTTCATTGTACTTGAGGACATCAAGGTATCAACAGGTATGGACACACGTCCTGTACTGGCTACACTGTCCTCCATCAACAAGGCTATCGGCAAGTACTACAACATGGCTTCACTGGGCGACATCGAGGCAGGTCTCAGCCAGATGGCTACCGACCTCGGTACAATGGAAGATGAAGAGTCCAGAGACCGTGTTGAGAACGCTCCTATCGTTAAGCTCGCCACTACTATCGTAGAGAACGCCTTCAGAGCAGACGCTACCGATATCCACATCGAGCCCTTCGAGAAATACACACAGATCCGTATCAGAGTAAACGGCGACCTGGTAGAGCTGATGAATGTCACCAGCCAGGTACACAGCGCTCTGACTACTCGTTATAAGCTCATAAGCGGTATGAATATCGCCGAGAAGCGTATCCCTCAGGACGGACGTTTCACTCAGGTCGTTGACGGAACTACTCTTGATGTCCGTGTATCCTCACTTCCTATGGTACACGGTGAGAAGATCGTTATCCGAATCCTTTCAACAGGTCAGATCGCTCTCCGTAAGATCACTGACCTGGGTATGTCAGAGTATAACTACCAGCTCTTTGAATCAATGCTTCGTGTACCTCACGGAGTTATCCTGGTTACAGGACCTACCGGTTCCGGTAAGACAACTACCCTGTACGCCGCACTTGGTGAGATCGCAAAGCCTAACGTAAACGTCGTAACCGTTGAGGATCCTGTCGAGAAGGCTATCGACGGAATCAATCAGTGTCAGGTAAACCAGAAGGCAGGCATGACTTTCGCCGCTGCCCTCCGTTCTATCCTCCGTCAGGACCCTGATATCGTAATGATCGGTGAGATGCGTGATACCGAGACAGCAGATATCGGTATCCGTGCCGCTATCACCGGACACCTTGTTCTTTCAACTCTGCATACCAATGACGCTGCTTCAACAGTTGTTCGACTTGTTGATATGGGTGTTGCTCCTTACATGGTTGCTACATCACTTATCGGCGTTATCGCTCAGCGACTCGTCAAAGTCCTCTGCCCCGAGTGCAAGAAGGCAAGATGGACCACTCCCGAGGAGAACGAGCTTATCGGAATCCCTGAATCAATTCAGATATACGAGCCAGGCGGATGCCCTCAGTGCAACAACACCGGCTACAGAGGCAGAACCGCTATCCACGAGATCATTCACTGTACTTCAAAGGTATCACAGATTATTGCTGCCGGCGGCGGCAAGGAGGATATCGAGAAGGCTGCCAAGGCAAACGGTACAAAGCTGCTGCGTGACAACGCTGCCGAGCTTGTAAAGCAGGGCATGACCTCTATCGACGAGCTGATCAGAACTACATACACAGTTTAATCCGTCAGGGTAAATTAACCGAAACTCAATCAAGGGAGGATTTTTCTAATGGGCATTATAAATATACACCGTATTCTGGACGAGGTCAGACTCCTCGGCTGTTCAGACCTTCATTTCACAAATGCGATCGCTCCGGTAGTTCGTCTTAACGGTACTCTCCGCACCATGCGTTCACAGTACCCCGAAATGGACGAGGAGGAGATACTGGATATCATCAACCAGATGACAAATGACGCTCAGCAGTCAAGCATCAACAATCACCATGATACTGACTTCTCTTTCCAGACAAAGAGCGGCTACCGTCACCGTGTAAACGTGTACTTTCAGAAGGGTAAGCCTGCTATCGCTATCCGTCTGCTGCGTAATGATATACCTACTCTTGAGGACCTGGGACTTCCTCCGATCCTTGCAGACTTCGCAATGCGTCCCCGTGGACTCGTTCTCGTAACAGGCCCTACCGGTTCCGGTAAGTCAACAACACTTGCAGGTATGATCGACTTCGTAAACCTCAACAAGAGCGCTCATATCATCACCGTTGAGGATCCTATCGAGTACGTTCACGACCACAAGAGATGTATGGTAAACCAGAGAGAGATCGGCGACGACGTTCCGGACTTCGCTCTTGCTCTGAGAGCTGCCCTCCGTGAGGACCCCGAT
>DNLQ01000168.1 GCA_003488415.1 Ruminococcus sp.
CGGCAAGAAGAAGCGTCATGTCTGTGAAGCCTGATCCGCCTCCGGATGAAGCTGCTGCGTACTTCTCCATCACCGCAGATGCGTCTGAGGCGTCTGTAAGACCGTCGCCGTTCACGTCACCCATAGTTCCGGCGGCGAGCTTCTCCAGTCCGGCAGCTATATCCCCTGCCGATATCCTTCCGCTGAAGCTGAGATCACCTTCGATTCCTGTGACCGCTCCGGAGACGATATCCTCACGGAGCTTTTTTATATCTTCTTCAGTAAAGCTGCCGTCTCCGTCAAGATCACCCATGACTGTAACACACTCAGGAAGTACTGCCGGCTGGAAGCTGTGAAGCTCCGTGGGGCATTTCAGTCTCCAGCTCTCATGAGTCGCTCCTGACGCCTTCATCTGACTGTCCGACAGCAGGAACCATCTGTTACCCGATACTTCACCGTCATCCCAGGTGGTATCAATATGGAACCACTTGCCGTCTATCTTCACTACGTTCCACGCATGAATGTCATTGTCAACAAAGCAGCTCTCAACTCCGGCAGCATGAAGGAGAAGGTTGTATGTCTTGGCATATCCCTCACATACCGCAACGCCGTCCATGAATACTGAGGAATCTACATGATCCCGGAGTGCAGAGGTATCCTCCGGCTCGTACACTGCATTATTGCACAGCCAGTCATGAAGAGCCTTTGCCTTCTCCATATCCGTCATGTCCGGTGTCGTGACAGTATCGGCTATGTACTCTGCACTGTTCAGAGTAAAACGTGACATGAAGCCTACTCCACCGACGTCGGCAAAATTACGGCTTATGAAGTCCGCAAATTCCGGCTCGAATTCATGGCTGTTTTCCCCGATGACCTCTTTTCCGTTTATACAAATAAGACTATGGCAGTCGCTGAAAGCTCTTCCGGGAATGTCACGGCTCAGGTCAATATCTATATCCCTGAGTGTATAACAGTTCATAAAGCTCAGCTCAGCGATATCCCTGCCGCCTATATCCGCCTTTTCCAGGGATACTGCATCGGAAAAGGCGTAGGCTTCCAGTGCGGCGTCACCGTCTATCTTCAGAGTCTTCAGCTTTCCGCATCTCCGGAATGCTCCGTAACCTATGCTCTTTACCGATTCAGGCAGGTACAGCTCTGTGAGTCCCGTATCACGGAATGATTCCTTTCCGATGTATATCTCCTTTATGACAGGTGAGAACCCGACCTTTTCAAGTGACGAAACAGACGAAAAGGTATTGTCAGGTATGACGAGCTTGTCTCCGCTGCGGAATCTTACCTCCCTTATCTCTCCTTTCATGGATACCCTGTCAAAGGTACAGTTGCCCGGAAGCTCCAGAGTCTCAACACTGCTCCCCCTGAACTGCTGTCCTTTGATCTCTACACTGTCGCTTGTGATGATGACCTCCTTCAGATCACCGCAGTTATCAAAAGCCGCTCTGCCTATACGCTTTATACTCTCGGGCAGTATCACAGACTCCAGTCCGGAGCAGCCGTAGAAAGCTGATGCAGGCAGTTCGGTTATGGAATCCGGTATCTCAACCTCTTCCAGGTATTCACTTGATATACCCGGAAATGTCTCTGTTCCCTCCGCTATCTTCAGATGCTTTACCGTATCGTTCTTACTGAGTATATTCACTCCGCTGCACCAGCCGAGGACGGGGATCCCCTCAACCTCTTCCGGAGGCAATGTCAGTTCACTGTCACTTCCGATGTAGTATGCAGCACGTATTTCAATATCATCCGGGTATCTGATCTTTTCCTCTACTATCCAGTCGCCCAGTGTCTTTAATCCTGAAATGCCGTTGCTTGAAGCATTCTCATCAGCATACTTCTCCGGAATCTGATAGGGCGTTCCTTCAAATGCAGTGGCGGATATTATCCTTATGCCGTCATGCAGAGCAACATCAGTCAGCCCGGTACAGTTGTAAAAGCACTTATCAGGTATATATTTCACTGCCTTCGGTATATTTACTGAGGTAATACGGCATTCTCCGTAGAGCGATCCTTCATTTGAAAATGCCCGTTTCTCTATGCAGTCTATGGTATCCGGCAGTATTATCTTTTTTGCCATACACCCACTGAATGCCCTTTCCCCTATGGATGTCACCGGTATTCCGGCAAATTCCGCCGGTATCACTATTTCCTCAGGATACTCTTCCTCAGACTCAGCGGACGCTTCTGCAGGCTGTGCCGATCCTTCAGACGCTCCCGGCTCAGCAAGCGCTTGTTCAGGTACCTCCCAGATCGCAGGTACCTCCAAGATATCATGCCCGCTCTGCCCGACAACAATATTACACCTGATGACTGCGAGAGAATACCGTTCCTCCGTGACTGTCTTGTTATCATCGGCATATATCTTTACCGTTCGCCTGCCAAATGTGAGATCCGGTGTTTCTATTCTGCTGATATCCGTGCCTTCAAGTATATTTCCGTCAAATCTCACCGATGTATCGTTGATGCGCAGCCCCTGGATCAAATGCCGGGCAAAGATATCAGCCGATACCTCACGCACCTCTTTTCCGTCATATATCGCCGGAATTTCTACGGGTAGTCCATAATACCATATCCCATTGTATTCCGTCAGCTTTATCCCGTCTTCACACTCTTCGTAATCCCATACATTATCAGAGGCTGTGTCGTAGGATGCCTCTGTCACAGGCAGTCTCAGAACTGCCGGGAAACTGCCGGAACAGGTTACGATGAGTGCAGTGAATGCAGTAACTGCCGCTATAGTCCTCCTTATTTTCATAGTGATCCTCCTTTGATCGATACGGTCATCAAAACAGATACTCTGTACTTACTTTCCTTCCCTGTACATATCCTCCAGCCACTTTATCATGGCGTCAAAGCCATCCTGAGTGCGGTCGAACTCCTGCTCATGCTCGATCTGAGCCTTCATTGAGCAGAGTCTTCCGTGCCATGTCTTACAGGTGAACTTTTCTGCTGTTATGATCTTGTAGGAAAAATCATCCTTGCTTCCCGAGTAATCGTTCTGACTGTCAAAATAAAAGAACTTAGGTATATCAAATATCTCTGAAACACTTGTGTTTGCCAATTCAAACCCTCCCTTCAAAATATTCTGCCGCCTTATCGAGGCTTTTATATACTCCGCTGAGCAGCGGCATAAGCTCACTGTCAGGCTGTGTCATGTCCGGTATCATAAGTACATGGCAGCCCGCTGAATACCCCGCCTGCACCCCGTTGGGAGAATCCTCCAGTGCAGCGCATTCCTCCGGCGGCAGTCCAAGCTGTGAAGCTGCGGTGAGGTAGATATCCGGATCCGGTTTGCCGTTGGTTATCATGTCTCCGCATATCACTGCGTCAAAGTATCCGATCGCACCTGTCTTCTCCAGATACATCAGGGTACGCTCACGGGGCGTAGCCGTGGCTACTGCCAGCTTTACACCCTTTCCCTTTAAGTAGTCCAGCAGCTCGAACAGTCCGGGCTTCAGATCAATGCCGTGTTCCATAATGTGTGCATTTATCAGCTCTGTACGCCTTGCACGCACTTCCTCAGTGGGGAAATCCTCCCCGAAAAAGCTCTTCAGCTTCGGGATAGAGTATTTCCTTGCAAGACTTCTGATAGCGTATACGTGCCTGTTCTCCATAGTATAGCCGAAATCCGCCGCTGCCTGCTTCCAGTAGCGCAGATACAGCTTCTCGGTATCCAGCATCAGACCGTCCATGTCAAATATTGCGCCTTTTATCTTTCCGTTCATTTATGTACCTCTCTGTCCGCTCAGTCACAGTCATAATCCAGATAAGCCTTGTCAAAATCACGCCTCAGCAAGGCTTCACGGTCTATTATCCAGTATATATTCCACAGGCAGCCATATTGGAAGCCGAACTGAAGGAGACTGACTTCATTGTCTCTGAGCTGCGGATAGTTTCCTCCCGTGGGGACTCCGAGCATCTTGTCGGTGTGGAACCGGTCATCGTCAAAGATGCCGGGATGCTCATCTTCAAGTGCCCTGAACTCATCACTGCGCTCTATATCCTCGTCATAATCGTATTCCGCTTCAAATCCAACTGCGTACTCCGGGAGCTGATCCTCTTTCTCGCCTTCGTAGAACTCGGTATTGTACGGGCATGGCGGCGGTGTGCGTCTGAGCTGCGACATATCGCCATCCCACCATATCACACGGTGATAACGGTATTCCTCCGGCGGAAGTATCCTCTTGTCCGGTCCGTAACACATTATCATGAAGTTCTCCTTTGTGAAATGCTCCGGCTCAAACTGCACTCCGTCGCAGGTCCAGAAGAAATACAGCATACCGGTCTCCGGGAACAGATGCTCCGTATCTGCGCCGGACTCCGCAAGCTCACGGAGATTTATCTGTGCTATGAGCTGCATTGCTGCCCGGTCATAATGCTGCACAGGCTCTCCTCTGCGGCGGTATTTCAGCTCAGGTCTCACGGGATAGGGTATCTCAGGCGGAAGATCCGGACAGCCTCCGAACTTTGATGCGCCTACAGGTATCCCGCCCTCCGGATATTCCTTCTCCGGGAACAGCACTGTTCTGCGGAGATACTTCTCTGACACAGGTATCAGATCTGCCCTTCCGATATCTTTCAGGTATTCCTCTAATTCAGTCATAATATTCTCCTTGTATAATCAAGCCGCTGTTTTTTCAAACAGCGGCTTGTCGTTCTGCCTATTACCAGCTTATCATCCAGCTGTACATTCCCTCGTACTGTCTTGCGGAGCTGTTCCATGAGAAATCTGCCTTCATGCCGCGCTCTGCGATCCTGTCCCACTCCTCACGGTGATCATAGTATACGCTCTTGGAGTAGTTTATTGCTCCAAGCATCTCGTCGCCGTTGTAGTTTGCAAAGGAGAAGCCTGTACCTGTGCCGTCAAACTCGTTGTAGGGCTGTACGGTATCCTTCAGTCCTCCTGTCTCACGCACTATAGGTACTGTACCGTAGCGCAGCGCTATGAGCTGTGTAAGTCCGCACGGCTCAAACAGTGAAGGCATGAGCATAGTATCAGCGGCAGCATAGAGCTTATGTGCCAGCTTGTCCGAATAGAGGATGTTTGCAGATACTCTCTCCGGATACTTCCACTGATAATGCCTGAACATATTCTCATATCTCGGATCGCCTGTTCCGATTATCACAAACTGGGTATTCTCGTCGCATATACGCTCCATAGCGTAATTCACAAGATCGAGTCCCTTCTGATCGGTGAGACGGCTTATTATAGCGATCATGTACTTGTTCCTGTCAACAGGCAGTCCCAGTTCCTCCTGGAGCTTCTCCTTGTTGACAGCTTTTTTCTCACGGAAGTTCTTTACGCTGTACTCCGCAAAGATGTTTTTGTCATTGGACGGATCGAATACTTTGTAGTCAATGCCGTTGACGATGCCCCTCAGTGAAGCTGATCTTGCACGGAGAAGTCCGTCAAGCTGCTCACCGAAGAAGGGAAACTTTATTTCCTCAGCATAGGTCTCTGACACAGTCGTGATGTAATCTGCATACACCAGACCGCCCTTGAGCATATTTGCTCCCTTGTGGAACTCCAGCTTGTCGGATGTGAACATATAGTCCGGCAGGGCTGTATTGTACTTGAAGGTATCTATATCCCATACTCCCTGGAACTTCAGATTGTGGATAGTCATTACAGTCTTTGTGGAGCTGTAGAACGGATTGGTAGCAAAGGTGGAGTGCATGAATACGGGGATAAGTGCGCTCTGCCAGTCATGGCAGTGTATGATGTCCGGGCGGAACCCGACAACAGGCATGATAGCCAGCACAGCCTTGCAGAAGAAGGTGAATCTCTCAATGTCCCACTTCATGTCCGAGGAATAGGGATGATCGCACTTGAAGTAGTACTCATTGTCAACGAAATAGAACTTTATGCCGTTGTATTCATACTCCATTATGCCAACATGGACTCCGTCGGTACGCATACCGTAATCCATGTAAAAATGTGTCATATACTTGAAATTATCTCTAAGCTCAGGCTTTATGCAGGTGTAGTAAGGCATTATGACTCTTACGTCATATTCATCTTTGTTTATATACTGCGGAAGCGCTCCGACTACATCCGCAAGACCTCCTGTCTTGATAAATGGTACGCATTCCGAAGCAGCGAATAGGATGTTTTTCATATAGTTCAGCTCCTTTTCTCAGGTAAGTAGATAAACAAGCACGATCACTTGTCTGATCACTATTATTATATACCAAAATAACCGCAGAGTCAATAGAAAAATATTATTTTTGCACAAACAGCAGAAGAGTTATATTATTTCATAATCCTCCGGCACATTGTACATCATCTCACTGAATACGAGATCCTCCATCTTTGATCCGTTGAGTATGGCCTGGTGTACAGCACGGAAACGTGAGCTTATGCCCATCACCTTGAGATTTTCCTCCCTGCCCGGCTTCTTTTCACGGATATAACGGTATACTGCACTGTCTATCCAGCTGAAGCTGCGGACCTGGGAACGCTTCATGGAGACTGTCTCTCCGCTCTCCTTTTTCCTTGCATTCAGACCGTCTCCCGCTCCGATGTTGAGTACGATACCGGTGTACATCTCAGGAATGAAAGCTGCAAGCTCATATCCCAGTGACTTCCAGGGGCAGGAATCTATGATCTCCGTCATTACTCTCTGATAGCTCTCCTGGTCTTCTATCTCCATCATCTTTTCAATGGCAGCGTAGGTCTGCTCCTTCACCTGCTCCTTGGTATAAGGGGCAGGCACGAATGTCTCGTCCTTCTGTATAAGGAGAACGAACTGCTTGTCGGAGGCGTAGTTCTCTGTGTCATCCGGCTTGCCGGCAAGTTCTCTGAGCCTGGCTGTAAGATCCGGATACACAACTCCGTTGATCCTTACCTCTGTTACCAGATCCTTGCCTGTCCAGCCTGCATACATCTTTATCCAGTAAGCCTTCTGCCTGCCAAGATACTTTGCTATCTCGTCCCTGAGAAGCTCCCAGAAAGCAGTATTCTGCACGTTCTTAGGACCTATGTGGAGCATCGCCATAACATCCGGCACCCGGAACCTGACGGTATCATCTCCCACCTTTGCTTCTATCTCGTTATCACCGGTACATTTCAGTGCTGCCAGAACAAAGGTAAGTACTCCTGCCTCAAAGCTGTCTGTACCCATCTGGAGCGCCTTATAGGGACTGCTTCCCATACCTGCACAGGACTCCACGAGTTCTTCCTCAAAGAAAGGATGTGTAAGGATGAACAGAAGCTGTACTGTAAAGGCATTGCCCTGGGACTGTATCTCGCCGGTACGCACCTTCATTGTGAGGTCATGATCCGGGAAATACAGGCTGTCACCTGACAGCTGTGCTTCGGGATACTTCCCGGCAATATACTTCAGCGGATCAAATCCTGCTCCTTCAGGTGCCTTCTGTGAACTGATGACCGGCTTTACTTCCGGTTCAGCCTGGGGCGCAGGAGCTGCATCCGGTTCTGGTGTATTATCTTTATTCTTGCGGAAAAGGTCTTTTAATGCCATATCAGTTACCTCATTTCAATATTAGTAATTTTAATTATACCATAAAGCGATCCTTTTTGCAATACATAAATTGCTCTTATAGCGGACTGTATTCTCAGCCTGCATTCTTACTCTGTCCGGACCGCTGATCCCGCTCAGAGCATGGGGGCAAACATATTCAGCAGCGCTCCTGATACCTTTGACGTCAGAGAACGTCTGCGGCAGTCTTCAAGAGTTATCCTCTGGGAGACCTCAGCAGTCTCACGGAAATCCTTCACTATTTCCCCGATAACGCTGCATCCGTACAGTATGGCCGCAGACTCGAAGTGAAGATAGAAGCTGCGGTAATCAAAGTTTATCGTTCCCACCACAGCCGTGCTCCCGTCAGCTATACAGGTCTTGGCATGAATGAATCCCGGTGTATATTCATATATCTTTACCCCTGCACTTATAAGCTGGGGATAGAGAGTCCAGGCAATGCGGTAGACATACCACTTGTCTGGGATGTGCGGAGTTATTATCTCCACGTTCACTCCCTTCTTCGCCGCAAAGCACAGCGCATCTATCATTTCTTCGTCAAGTATCAGATACGGTGTGGTTATGCAGACTGACTCACGGGCGTTGCTTATAAGTTCCATGTACACCAGTTTTCCCACCGGTTCATCATCCAGCGGAGAATCGGAAAAGGGCTGTACAAAGCCATCAGGCTCTCCGACTGGATATTCCGGAACAGGCGGCAGCGATGTATCAGCACCTGCTCTGACGGCGGATGAGATGTCCCATAACTGCCGGAACATTACGGTATAATTGCGTACCGCCTCTCCACGTATCATTACTGCTGTATCCTTCCAGTGGCCGAACCGTTCACGGCGGTTGATATACTCGTCCGCAAGATTGGTGCCTCCGCTGAATGCCGTAACTCCGTCTATTATCACCGCCTTGCGATGGTCACGGTTGTTCTGTATGGAAGAAAGCAGAGGTCTGAACGGATTGAATGCACGGCATCTGACTCCGTTCCTTTCAAGCTCCGCAAACTGTGCCGAGCCTGCCTTCATGCCTGTCCCGATGCCGTCGTACATAAGTCTTACATCCACGCCCTCCTGCGCCTTGCGGATAAGTATGCGTGAGATAGTATCAAGCATATGCCCTTCGGATATGATGAAGTACTCCATGTAGATGTAGCTCTCAGCCTTCTCAAGCTCCCGGAGCATAGCCTCAAACTGCGCCTCTCCAAGAGAGTAGTACTCAGCATGGGTATTCCTCCATACAGGATAAGTCCCGGAGCCGGCAACGTATCTGGCAAGATTAAGCTGATCCGGAGCTTTCTCCGCAAGCTCCTCCATGACCTCCGGCGACTGTACAAGTTCCTCACGGGTAAGCTGCTGATAGCGCTTTTCCAGCTTCCTTGGCAGCTTCTGCGTCTGTTTGAAGAACAGGTAGGTCAGACCGCCGAACAGAGGTACAAGGCTTATCAGTATTATCCATGACAGCTTATATGACGAAGGTTCTTTCTTGTTCATCAGGTATACCACCAGCACTGCATCAAGTCCGATAAGCATAAAGTAAACAGAATAGAATTTCTCTCTGATAGCCGCCACCGCAGCAAGAAGAAACAGTATTTGCAGCAGCAGCAGAAATATCGTGACCGCAGCCCGGCTGAACACACGTCTGAGTATCTTTCTGAGCATATTTCCTCCCCCCTGGATTTTTACGATTAAATGTGATATAATCATTATATCACAATACAATTTAAAAAGGAAGTGCTGATCATGAATATTATAAAGCCCTACGAAAGAAAAGTTTTCTTCTACGAGACCGACAAGATGAGTATAATGCACCATTCCAACTACATACGTATTTTTGAGGAGACACGTGTGGATTTCCTCCGCCAGGCAGGTATGCCGTTCGGAGTCATCGAGGATTCCGGACTTATGATGCCGGTGCTGTCCGTGGAGTGCCGGTACAAAAGTCCCCTTCACTTTGACGAACAGTTCGCTGTATATCCGCTGATCACAAAATTCAACGGAGTCTCTCTCTGTCTGAGCTATAAGGTGATAAGCCGTGACTCCGGACGTCTATGCGCCGAAGGAACGTCCTCTCACTGCTTCACCGATCTCAGCCTGAAACCCGTCCGCACAAAGCACTCACATCCGGAGATATATCAGATATTCGCAGACTATACCGGTGTGGAGATAACAGACTGAATTTACAAATTACCTCTTGTATTCTTTCTAATTTTATGATATAATATTATTTATCAATTAATCTGCAAAGGAGAATCAGAATGGCAATCACAGAAGCTGTTGAGAATTATCTCGAAACCATACTCATCCTCTCAGAAAAGCAGCCCGATGTCCATGCTATAGACATCTGCTCATATATGGGCTACTCACGTCCCACAGTTTCCATAATCCTCAAGAAGATGAAAGAGGACGGTCTTGTCAACGTCGATGAAGACAGCCACCACATCACGCTCACCGAAGAAGGCAGGAGCGTGGCAGAGCGTGTATATGACCGTCATAAGTCTCTTTCCGACTTCTTCATGTTCCTTGGCGTGAATAAGGACACCGCTGCCGAGGATGCCTGCAAAGTTGAACATGACATATCCGACGAGACCTTTGCCCTGCTGAAGGAGCACATTAGAAAGCTCCTTGAAAAATAAGCATGGAGGCTTTTAATGAATAAATTTGAGTCATTCCGAAAAGAATATCCTGTATTCACCTACCGTTCCTACAGCATAAAGGATACCGGAGACACTATCGAAGCAGACTTTGTTTTCAGTATTCCCGGACTTGCCGATTTTACCCCCGGCTGGAGCTTTCCTAAACCGGCAGACTACTCTCCGGAAGGCGACCTCACTCTTGAACGTCTTGTGTTCTCATTGGGCATGGCAGAGGCTGTAAGCTACTGGAAGGCTGTATGCTCCCCGGAAATGCGTGTGGAGTGCGGAGAGCTTGACACGGAACAGATACAGTGGTGGAAAAAACTGTACTTCCTGGGACTTGGCGAATATTTCTACGTAAACGGTATTTCTGCCGACCGTGACAGCTTTATCAATATCATACCCACAGGCAGCTTCAGCTGCAAGTCCCCGGCAGAAAGACCTTCACCAGAGGGCTGCCTTGTGCCTATCGGCGGCGGCAAGGACTCCGCCCTTACTATAGAGACACTGGTAAACTCCGGCATGAAGTGCAGATGCTACGCCATAAACAAGCGCTGCTCCATTTCCGCTACAGTAAAGGCTGCCGGACTTCCGGAGGATGCTCTCATCACTGCACAGCGCCGCTTTGACCGTTCACTGGTGGAACTGAACAAGAAGGGCTTCCTCAACGGTCATACGCCTTTCTCCTCCATCGTTGCCTTCTCAGCAGAGATAACGGCTTACCTTAACGGGCTGAGATACATCGTCCTTTCAAACGAATCCAGCGCCAACGAAAGTACAGTTATCGGTCAGGAGGTCAACCACCAGTACTCCAAGAGCTTTGAGTTTGAACAGGACTTCCACAGCTACGAGGAAAAGTACCTCGGTTCGGGAGCGTATTACTTCAGCTTCCTCAGACCGCTTGCCGAGTTCCAGATCGCAAAGATGTTCTCGGCTCACAAGAAGTACCTGGATGTGTTCAGAAGCTGCAATTTGGGCAGCAAGGTCTCCCCGGACATATGGTGCGGAGAATGCCCGAAGTGTCTGTTTGTCAGCCTTATCCTCTCTCCGTTCATCTCTACGGAAGAGCTTGTGGGGATCTTCGGCAAAGACCTCCGTGACTCGGAGTCAATGACGGATTACTTCACCCAGCTGACAGGTCAGTCCGACCACAAACCCTTTGAGTGCGTGGGAAGCATCGACGAAGTGAACCTGTCAGTTTCACTTGCCATAAGACGTATGGAGTCAGAGGGAGAAAAGCTCCCCCTGCTCTTTGAGAAATACCTCAGCTCCGGACTCTACCGCCCAGAGCTGCTGGACAGCATGAACGCTGAAGCCTGCAGCGCCTTCAACGAGGACAATCTCCTCCCTGAAAAATTCCGGGCTATACTGAAAAAGGAAATGGAGCGTTTGCTTTGAACAGGTTTATCGACTACATCAAGGATCTGACCAGGGATAAGACAGTTTGTATCCTCGGATTCGGCAGAGAAGGAAAGTCCACATACCGCATTCTTTCGGAATTCTGCTCACCGGCGGCAGTTACTATCGCTGACCTGAATCCCGTTGACAAGGAGAAAAACAGCCTCCCTGACAGTGTTGACATCGTTTGCGGATCTATGTATCAGAACTGTCTTGACAGATTTGATCTGGTATTCAAAAGTCCCGGTATCGTACTGGAGACCTCCCCCGGCAGCCTTAAATGCACTGTCACTTCTGAAACTCAGGTATTCTTCTCCGTATACCGTGACCAGATAATCGGCATCACAGGCACCAAGGGAAAAAGTACCGTCACATCTCTGATATACCACGTTCTGAAGGAGTCCGGAAGGGACGCAAAGCTCGCCGGAAACATCGGTATCCCGGTGTTCGATATAGTCCCGGATATGAAAGCCGACTCCATAGTGGTATGTGAGCTTTCATGCCACCAGCTGGAGTATATGACCGTTTCTCCGCACATCGCACTGTTCCTCAACCTCTACGAGGAGCACCTTGACCACTACGGCACTATGGAGCGCTACGCAAATGCAAAGAGGAATATTTACCTCCACCAGCACCCCGGCGACAAGCTCTTTATAAATGCAGACATTGAGTCCGAGGAGACCGGTGCGGAACAGTTCACTATGTCCGCTGCCAATGATACAGCTTATATCTACGTACATGACGGTGTTGTGAGCTGCGAGGACAGGGAGTACCGCATCCCCTGCGACAGCGTAAAGCTCCTCGGTATACACAACCATTACAACATCGGCGCTGCTTACGAGGTGTGCAGACATTACGGTATTACCGATACTCAGTTCCAGTCGGCTCTGTGTACCTTCGATCCCCTTTCCCACAGGCTTGAGCTTGTCGGAAACTATGCCGGCATCCGCTGGTATGATGACTCTATCTCCACTGCCTGCGCTACGGCTATCGAGGCTCTGAAGAGCGTCCCTGCACCGGGATGTATACTCATCGGCGGCATGGACAGAGGTATCGACTACACCGATCTCGTCAGATTCCTCAGCACCTTCCCTGTAGAAGTCATCTGCATGGAGGCATCAGGAAAGAGAGTGTACGATATGCTGACATCTCCCGGAAATAAGGCTGAGAGTCCGGAGCGTTTCCACTACGCCCCCCACCTGGAGGATGCGGTAAAACTGGCAGCCGAGATCACTCCTGCCGGAAAGAGCTGTGTACTTTCACCCGCTGCTGCAAGCTACGGCATCTTCAAGAACTTTGAAGAGCGGGGCGATGTTTTCAAGTCGCTGGTAAAGGCTCTGTAATAATAAAAAATATCCCCGGATGAAGTCATCTCCTGACTCCGTCCGGGGTTTTATCGTATATCATCTTTCATAGGTGGCGAGGATACGCATAGCCACCTCACGGCGTGTCTGCCGGGTATTCATCGCCTGCTTCTCGATATAGCGATGAGCCTGGGGTTCGGTAAATTTAAGATACTTCATCAGCGTTGACTTTGCACGGTTTATCAGACGCATCTCATCTATGCGGGTCATCAGTTCCGGATTCTCCTTTGTGAGTCCGAGCATTCTTGTACGGTTGGCGCTGACGAGCCTTATGGTGCGTGCAAGGAGCTGCCGGCTCACCGGACGAGGTATCACGCTTATTCCGGCTGATGACAGCCTGTCTGCCACATCCTCGGCAACATCTCCGGGACATACCAGTATTATCCCGGCAGAGGTCTCCTCAGCAGCAGTTTCTGCAAGCTCCTGCCCGAACTCGTCAGTCAGTGGAGCATTGATTATGATAAGGTCTGACTCAGACTCGCTCTTTATCATTCTCCTTGCCTCACCGCCGGATGACACTGCTGAAGTCCTTCCGAAGCCCTCGCTGCGGACTGTCTGCTCGATAAGGGAGGCTGTGTCCGAGGGCTGTGATACTATTATAGCTCTGTTCATAGAAGTCATCTCCGTCAGAGGTACTCAAAATAGGTGCGGCGGTCAAACTGCTCACGCTGCTCCGGATCAAGTCCGGCACAGGTCTCAGCTTCGTTTCTCAGCTTTGCAAGTACTCCGTTGATAACGCTCTCAGGAAGACTGCTGCGGATAAAGCTGCTTTCCTCTGCGAGCCGTACCGCCTCGCCGGGTGTATCCGGCAGCTTCTGAAAGCTGTTACTGCTGCTGTCAGTGAGTCTTGCTGCTGTGCGGTAATATTCCGTATCTCCGTTCTTTATGCCCTCCATACCTGCTGCAAGTATCAGCCGGAAGGCTATATAGGGGTTACAGGCTGCATCCGCCGAGCGAAGCTCTATCCTGGGCTCTGCGCCCATAGCTGCCGGGATGCGTATAAGCGTGGAGAGATTGCTGCATGACCAGTCAACGTACCTGGGAGCATAGCCCGTACCGAACCGCTCAAAGGAATTGGCTGTGGGATTGAGAAATGCAGTCATCTCACGTATGCGGCGGAGTATCCCGGAAACAAAACACTTTCCGGTTTCTGTTATACTGCCCGATTCTTCACAGAAAATGTTCTCCCCGTTCTTGCGGACGCTCATAGGTATGCAGAGTGCGCTGCCGTGATCGGAGCCGGGAGGAAGAGGCATGAATGAGGCAAACAGGCCGTTCTGTGCAGAAATCGACTTTACAACGGTCTTATAGTGTACCATATCATCAGCCGCAGTTACAGGCTCGTTTTCACGGAACTCTATCTCGTTCTGTCCGGGGCCGTGCTTATGACATGAGCTTCTTGGACGCAGTCCCATTTCCTCCAGTGAAAGGCATATCTCACGGCGGGGATTCTCACAGCGGTCAAGAGGTGCAACGTCAAGGTATCCGCCGAAATCATGGGGAGTAGTGGTGGGCTTGCCGTGATCGTCCAGCTCAAAGAGGTAAAACTCACACTTTGTACCCATCTCACAGTTGTAGCCCTCAAGCCGGAGACTGTTGATGAAGCTGATAAGGTTTGTTCTCAGGTCAGCCGAGTAATCAGAGCCGTCCGGATTGCGGAGACTGCAAAAGAATCGCACTACTCTTCCTGAAGCCGGTCTCCACGGAAGTACGGAAAGTGTGGCAATGTCCGGGAAAAGCAGCAGGTCTGAGCAGCTTTTGTCAAAGAAGGAGGCGTCAAAGGGGATGCCGCTTGTGAAGGCGTGCTCCAGCTCATTGGGCATTATGGCTATATTTTTCAGGCTTCCGAACATATCACAGAATGTAAGCCTGATGAATTTCACATCGTTTTCCTCAACGAATCTGAGGATCTCAAGTGGGGTATGGCTCATAGAATGACCTCCGATAAAAGGATCGTAACATGATTATTATAACTCTTTTTGCAGAAAAAGTAAATAGCCGGAGAAAATATTGTTCCGCCATTGCTTCATTATCTGTGTACCTGCACTTGACAGCTGCCGGACAGTCTGTGTTATAATGGTTATAATATAGGTACGGAAATACCAGTGTGAAAGGAGCAGCATATGATACATATTTACAGCGGATACGGCAAGGGCAAGACCACGGCAGCAGTCGGACTTTCTGTACGTGGGGCTGGTGCGGGACTGAGAGTGATGTTCTGCCAGTTCATGAAAAACGGTACATCCTCCGAGATCGCAGTACTGGAACAGATACCCGGCATCACCGTGCGGTTCTGCCCTGAGTGCAGCAAGTTCTCATTCCGCATGGATGACTCTGAAAAGCAGGCAGCAAGAATGGCTCAGGATGCTCTTATCGCTGAGATACGCTGTGCAGTCCATGAACACAGTGCCGATCTCATCGTTATGGACGAGATAATCAGTGGCTGCAATACCGGACTTGCCGACCGTGAGGCAGTACTCGGCATTATGAGGAACTGTCCGGAGGATACAGAGCTTATCCTCACAGGACGTGATCCGGATGATGAGATCGCTTCTCTTGCTGATTACCACAGCAGCATCACTGAACTGCGCCACCCATATAAAAAAGGTATAGGTGCAAGGAGGGGCATAGAGTACTGATGATCAGAGCCTGAAAAAGCAGCGTCCCTTCCGGAACGCTGCTTTATCGCTTATTCGCCGCCCTTGAGCTTGTTGAGAAGTCCGCTGAGTCCGCCCAGCTTCTCTCCGATCTCATCAAGATTGATCTTGGACTTTACGCCCTCGATGATAGCATTGATCTGATCGTCCGGAAGATCTACTCCCACGGTCTTTTCAACAGTCTTTACCGGATCGCTCTTGAAGGAGCTTCCGAAGTCCTTGTCATTCTTGATCTTGTCGATGATCTGCTCAATAATTGCCTTGATATCCATAGGAATACCTTCTTTCATAAATATTGTAACATCATTATACCATAAACCTACAGAAAAATCAAGTAGGATGTAGCTGATGCTCCTGTACTTGTTACGTAAGAAGGGATATTCACAGGACTCGGAAACTTTTTTGCAATACCCCCTTGACAAAAGATAAAGTATAGTGTATAATAACATTCGTGATGTGTAAAGCATTTTTAGATTACACCTGAAACGGAGCTGATGATAATGGCAAATAACCCCAAAGATCTCCGCTTCGTTATGCTGCTGGACTGCTACGGCGATCTGCTCACCGAACACCAGCGCAGTATCATGGAGCTTTACTACTGCGAGGACCTGTCGCTCTCCGAGATCGGCGAGCCGCTGGGGATAACCCGTCAGGCAGTAAGAAGCATCATCAAACGCACTGAGGCACTGCTCACCGATTACGAGGATAAGCTGCGCTTTGCCGAAAGACTCAGCAGGATGCGTGAGTGCTTCGGCAGGATAAGCAGCGCTGCCGGCAGTATCGAACCGGCAGATATCCGCAGTACAGTGCTGGAAGAAGTAAAAAAGGGACTGGAGCTTCTGTGACAGCCCTATAACATAAGGGAGGAATACGCATGGCATTTGAGGGACTTTCCGATAAACTCAATAACGTGTTCAAAAAACTGAAATCACGGGGCAAGCTCACGGAAAGCGACGTCAAGGAGGCTATGCGTGAAGTCAAGCTCGCTCTCCTGGAGGCTGACGTAAGCTACAAGGTCGTAAAGGACTTCGTGGCTAAGGTCTCTGAACGTGCTGTGGGTGAGGAAGTTCTGGCAAGCCTTACTCCTGCCCAGCAGGTAATAAAGATAGTAAACGAGGAGCTCTGCGCTCTCATGGGCAACAGCAACGCCCGTATAAATTACGCCTCGAAGCCGCCTACGGTCATAATGATGTGCGGACTTCAGGGTTCAGGTAAGACCACCCACGCTGCCAAGCTCGCCAAGATGCTGAAGAAGGAGGGACACCGTCCCCTGCTGGCTGCCTGCGATATCTATCGTCCGGCTGCTATCAATCAGCTCCAGGTCGTAGGTCAGAAGGCAGATGTCAAGGTCTTTGAGATGGGACAGACAAACCCAGTTACCATTGCCGGTGAAGCTCTCAGGTATGCCAGAGACTACGGCAACGATATTCTTATCATAGATACCGCAGGACGTCTCCACATCGACGAGGCGCTCATGCAGGAACTCAAGGACATCAAGGAACTGACAAATCCCACTGAGATCATGCTGGTCGTTGACGCAATGACCGGTCAGGACGCTGTAAACGTGGCAAAGGCTTTCGATGACGCTGTAGGCATCACCGGTGTTCTTATGTCAAAGCTGGACTCCGATACCCGAGGAGGCGCAGCTCTCTCAGTCCTCTCCGTTACAGGCAAGCCCATCAAGTTCGTGGGTATGGGCGAGAAGCTGGATGATTTCGAGCCTTTCCACCCAGAGCGTATGGCTTCACGTATCCTCGGTATGGGCGACGTACTCACCCTTATTGAAAAGGCTGAGAACGTCATGACTCAGCAGGACGCTGAAAAGCTCACCAAGAAGTTCAAGGAGAACAAGTTCGATATGGACGATCTCCTCGACCAGATGAAACAGATACGCAGAATGGGAAGTATGAAATCCATACTCGGTATGCTCCCCGGCGTAGGCGACAAGATAAAGGACGCTGATATCGACGAGAGCCAGCTCTCACGCATCGAGGCTATGATAACTTCAATGACCAAAGCCGAGCGTGCAAAGCCTTCCATCATCAATCCCTCACGCAAAAGACGTATCGCAGCAGGTTCCGGCACTAAGGTCGAGGACGTGAACAGACTTCTGAAGCAGTTCGATCAGATGCAGAAAATGATGAAGCAGTTCACCGGCGGCAACAGCAAGATGAACCTCAGGAAAGCAAGAAAACAGCTTGCAGGAATGAACTTTGACAAACTTACAGGAAAGGGCGGCGGAAACCTTCCGCTGTAACATGGTGCAGTTATGATTTATACTATGATAATGCCGTTTATCCGTCTCAGCTACGCAACACCATTCGGCATCATAATGCTTATCTTAGGAGCGATCCTCATCGGTGTTTCAAAATATATTGCACAGGCCGCTTCTTCTGACGAGGAAAAGCAGGATAGGATCCAGCTTGCTATATATATTATCGGAATACTGATAATCATCGCATCCAAATTCGTCGATTCAGCATTGGCGATCGACTAACAGATTTCAATGCGGTCTCCCGCCGCTTGAATATATATCAATAACTACGGAGGTGAATATACAATGGCAGTAAAGATCAGACTGAGAAGAATGGGCGCTAAGAAGGCTCCCTTCTATCGTGTAGTAGTTGCTGATTCAAGATACCCCAGAGACGGTCGTTTCGTTGAGGAGATCGGCTACTATGATCCTACAAAGGAGCCTTCTGTTGTTAACATCAACGCTGAGAAGGCTAAGGAGTGGATCGCAAAGGGCGCACAGCCTACAGACACTGTAAAGGTACTTCTCAAGAAGGAGAACATCCTTTAATCCACATTACCTGACGGCTTATGCGGCGGAGGAGGAGACTCTTGTCTCTGCCTCTGTTCCGGATAGCCAATACTATTGGAGAATACTATGAAAGATTTACTTTACGCTATCGCAGCAGGTCTCGTTGAGGACAAGACTGCTATAAAGATCGTCGAGGACGAGCCGGACGAGGAAGGCGTTATCGTTTTCCACCTCTCAGTTGCTCCTGACGATATGGGCCGTGTTATCGGTAAGCAGGGCAGGATAGCTAAGGCACTCAGAACTATCATGAGAGCCGGAGCTGCCAAGAAAGACCTCAAGGTCTCTGTTACTATAGAATAACCCAGATATTGTTTGCACCGCCGGGGAATATCTCCGGCGGATTTGTTTTAGGGGGACATCTTTATGCTGAAAAAAATTCTCAGCAGCGAAGCCTGTGCGGAATGCAGGCTGTGCTGCGTTTTCGACAGGTATGATGTATGGGAGACTCCGGTATTCACCGACGAGCTCCGTGAAAGGATAAGCAAAGTGCGCCCGGAGGTGAAGTTCCTGCCCAGGGACGGCGGCTGGATACTCCGTGTGGAGCAGTTCGACGAGGATCAGCTCTTCCGCTGCCCTGCACTCACCGACACCGGCTGTATGCTGGGCGACGACAAGCCATTTGACTGCCGCATCTGGCCGTACAGGATAATGAATATCGGCGGACGGCGTGCCATTACCATCGCTTCTATTTGTGAGGAAATGTATCACCGCCCGCTGTCACAGCTCACCGAGTTTCTGAAGGAGGGACTGGCAGATGCTGTTTTTGCCTATGCCGACTCCCACCCGGAGATCGTAAAGCCCTACTACGAGGGCTATCCTGTACTGATGTTTGAGCCGGAGACGATCTGAGTATCCCATACCCTGCCGGCAGTACAGCTAAATTGTGCAAACTGCCCGAAAACTCAGCGGATCGCCCGTGTACAGGTGTTTTTCTATTGACAGAATATTTGCGATTTGCTATAATTTATGGTATACTGCATCTATTACTCCGGCAGCTGAATATCAATAAACACAATGTTGACTTGTTATTAAAAATGTTTCTCTCCCCCGCCTACGTCGTGGGAAGAGATATGAAAAACAAAAGCAGGTCATAGATATTTTACTGCCGTATTGATAATTATAGCCCATGTCAGGAATAAATCGGAACTGACTGTATGGATCGCCCCGCACATCCGCAAACTTACGTTTGCCGTTTGCGTTATCCTCTTCCTAAAAGGAGACATATGACAAGTAAAAAAGATAAATATAAACGCTTTATCACATTCCTCTCCGCACTTCTGCTGCTTGGTCTGCTTACGGGCGTGTTCGCTTACATCTGGTACAACTACTACAGCGACACTATCGTGCTGCCCTACTACAGACGCGGAAACTGGGTGCTGATAGCCATTTACTGCGTAATAACCGCCCTGTTCTTCAAGGCATACGGCGGCTTCAAGCTGGGCTACCTCAAAAAGACCGATATGCTGTACTCTCAGCTCCTCTCCATGCTTTGCGTGAACGTCATATCCTACTTCATGGTAAGCCTTATCGGACGTGACTTCATGGCAGTCACCCCCTTCCTTATTATGACCGGCATTGATTTCGCAGCTATATCTATATGGACCATATGTATGGGAAAGCTGTTCTTTATCATATATCCCCCAAGACGTCTGGTGATACTCTACGGCAGTCAGCAGGCTGCCGCACTGGTCATGAAGATGAGCCAGCGTGTTGACAAGTACATGATATGCGAATCCGTGAGCATATCCGAGTCTCCGGATGTCATAACGAATCACATACTCCGGTATGAGGGCGTCATAATATGTGATATCCCTGCTGAAGAACGGAACAACTACCTGAAATTCTGCTTTGAACGCTCTATCCGTGCGTATATTGCACCCAAGATATCAGATATTATAGTGAGGGGTGCCGATGATATCCGCCTTTTCGATACTCCACTGCTGCTTTGCAGGAACTACGGTCTTGACTTCGAGCAGCAATTAGTAAAACGTGCATTTGATATTGTATTCTCCTCAGTTCTGCTGATACTGCTGTCGCTGCCGATGCTGCTGATCGCCGCAGCCGTGAAGATAGGTGACGGAGGCCCCGTTTTCTTCCGTCAGAAACGCCTTACCATCAACGGCAGGGAATTCGATGTGTTCAAATTCCGGAGCATGATCGTAAACGCCGAGGAACACTCCGGTCCGCAGCTGGCTGAAAAGGACGATCCACGCATAACCCCTGTGGGACGCATACTTCGCCGCTTCCGTCTGGACGAGCTTCCAC
>DNLQ01000111.1 GCA_003488415.1 Ruminococcus sp.
CATCAACATCAACAAGATCAAGAAGAGCGACCTCCGCCGCTCACAGTCTATAGTACTCCAGGATACCCACCTGTTCACAGGTACTGTCATGGAGAATATCCGCTACGGAAAGCTGGACGCCACCGACGAGGAGGTGTACGCTGCCGCTAAACTGGCGAATGCTGACAGCTTCATCACTCACCTGGAGAACGGATACGACACCATGCTCACTGCTGACGGTGCGAACCTCTCCCAGGGACAGAGACAGCTCCTCGCTATCGCCCGTGCCGCAGTCGCTGATCCTCCGGTGCTGATCCTTGACGAGGCTACAAGCTCTATCGACACACGTACCGAGTCACTTATCGAAAAGGGTATGGATTCCCTTATGGAGGGCAGGACGGTATTCGTCATCGCCCACAGACTTTCAACAGTACGCAATTCCAACGCTATCATGGTGCTGGAGCATGGCAAGATAATTGAAAGAGGCGACCACAGAGAGCTTATTTCACAGAAGGGAAAATACTATCAGCTCTATACCGGAATGTTCGAGCTGAACTGAACTATCCCCCGCCAAGGCGGGGGATATCTGTATCTGTAAACCGCTGTATACCGACAATGCAACCAGGCGCAACTGCCGGTTGACAAATTTCCAGGCGTACTTTATTGCCTGCAACCCGGCAGTATGGTATACTGGTATCAGCGGACGGAAGAGGTCAGGGGCACTCCCGGACAGCTCCGCAATATAATACTAACGGAGGTACTATTATGATACTTGCAGACAAGATAACCGAACTCAGAAAGAAGACCGGAATGTCACAGGAGGAGCTGGCAGAGAAACTCGGAGTCAGCCGTCAGTCAGTTTCAAAGTGGGAGGGCGCACAGTCAACTCCCGACCTCAACCGCATACTCCAGCTCTCACAGATCTTCGGAGTTACGACTGACTTCCTTCTTAAAGATGAGATAGAAGCTCCGGAGACATTGCAGGACGCTCCGGCAGAGAACAGTGAGCCGCCCCTCAGAAGAGTCTCACTGGAAGAGGCAAACCGTTTCCTTGACGCCAACCGCACTCACTCCGTCATGACCGCATCAGGTGTTGCCCTGTGCATCATGTCAGTGATACCTGCCATCTTCTTTGACGGCGTTTCAGACGACAAACCCGTCAGTGCACTGGGTGCAGTGTGTCTGATGCTGATGATAGCCGCAGCCGTGGGACTGTTCGTGGCATCCAGCATTAAAATGAAGCCCTTTGAGTACCTGAAAAACGAAGGCATCGACACCGAATACGGTGTATCCGGCGCAGTAAAGGAAAAGCGTGACGCATATCAGCACAAGCACATCATCATGCTGGTCTCCGGCATCATCTGTGTAATACTGTCGGTACTGCCTCCCATTATCTTCGGCAGCTTCGGTGACAAGGCGGCTGAGGATGTCCTTGGCACACCTCTGATGTTCCTGCTGCTGGGTGCAGGCGTATTCCTTATTGTACGTACCTCAGTGATGACCGGCGGATTCCGCAAGCTGCTGGAGGAGGAAGAATACACCCGTGAGAATAAGTCTTCTGACAGTGACGGACGCATCGGCAAGGTGCAGGGTATCTTCTGGCTGCTGGTGACTGCCGCATTCCTGGCTTACAGCTTCATTACCGGAGACTGGGGCAGAAGCTGGATCATCTGGCCCGTAGCCGGACTGATAAGCGCTGTGATCTCCGTGGCACTTTCCCCTTCCCGCAGGAAGTAAGATCGAACGTCAAAAGGTCTGACGTTTGCCATAACAGAAAAAGCCATAGTACCGCTCGGGTACTATGGCTCTCCTTATGTCTTAACTCAGCGGAAGATCAGTCTGCTTTATCAGACCTGCATCCACCTGCTGTATCACAACAGCGTCAGTACCGGTAAGACCTGCACCGCCGTCTACTTCAGCATTCACAAGTCCCTGAGGATCAAGGGGGTACTTGCCCTTGTTGGCTATGTACTGAAGTACTGCAACTGCATCTGCTACATTGACCTTCCCGTCAAGGTTTGCATCACCGTACTTCACAGTGCTGTCGGTATGGTCATTGCCCAGAACGGTTATCTCAACGGTATCGCATACAGTTCCCATAGCTGTCATTACTACCTTTGCAGTTCCGGGAACCAATGCCTTCACTTCATAGGTATTGGTAGTCCTGGGTATATCCGCACCTGCGTCCTCCTGCTTTGAGTCCACAAGCTCCAGCCTTGCACAATCACCGATAAGCTCTACTGAATATCCGCCGCCCTCAGCAGTCAGTGATATTATCTCCTCCGGCTGTAACAGGAAGCTCTTTTCAGTGCCGGTAAAGCTGCCGCCGGGAGCAGCGTGTATCACCGGCTGTGTGGGAGGCTGTGTGGGAGGCTGTTCGGTTTTCTCGCCGTAGAGTGCTATCTCAGCGATGTTGCAGCAGTAAACGCTGTCCTTGTTGATGCCGTTTGAAGGCTCTCCCTCCGGCACCTGATAACGCACATAACTGACATTCTCTATTTCGCCCAGGTCAACACGCTTCATACCGAAGGCAGGCTGTCCGCTGACAGTATGCACCTTTGTCCAGTTCTCACCGTCGGCGGAGACTGAAAAATATCCGTCTGCCATGCGGTACTCATAACCGCTTCTCGGGCAGTAGCTCAGTGCATCAAGACGGTAATTCCCGCCCAGGTCAGCCTGTACCCAGCCTGCACCTACACCGTCAAAGAAAGTGGAGGTCTTGCCGTCGAATACCTTGGTGCAGTCATCGTCCGGGGAGTTCTTATACGGATCACTTCCCTCAACCTTTACGGGAGTGAGCTTTTCTGAACCGCTGAGTGAAGCCGGAGTTCCGCATACCTCTATCTCAGCAATGTTGCAGCAGTAGGAGCTGTCCTTGTTGTACTGGTTTCCCGGAGCGCCCGTTGGTACGCTGTAGCGGATGTACCTTGCACTGCTGTCGCAGGCGAAGTTCCTTACATAGTGCATACCAAAGGAGGGAAGGTCTGAGACAGTGAATGCTTCCGACCAGTTGTTTCCGTCTACAGAGAGACTGAATATACCGTCCACCATACGTGCTTCATAGCCGCTTCTGGGACAGTATCCTATAGCGGAGATGTCATACACCTGTCCCAGGTCAGCCTGTATCCAGCCTTCGCTTACGCCGTCAAAGTAGGTGGACATCTTTCCGTCAAATGCCTTATCAGGTCCGGAATTCTTTGACTCGCTCCAGGGAGCGGAACCGGATACCGTGAAGGCAGCAGAGTCGATCTTGTCCTCGATGGAGGTGCTTCCCTTCACGCCGTCAATAATGTATGTGGTTATGGAGAGAGGTGCAAGTGAGGCGCTGAGTACGCCGTTCTGCACGCTTCCTGCATTGCTCACCTCAGCCCAGTCCTCGCTCGGACTGGTGCGGACTGTCTTTATGACCTTGCCGACCTGATCGAACTGAGTGAGGTCGCAGAGGATCTCGGAACTACCGCTGCCGGAGTTATAGGCAACTATAACCAGCTGCTCCTTGTCTTTGTCATAGGCAGCCATAGTGCTGCTGCCGGTATTGAGCATTATCATGCCCGGACGGATGTACCTTGTGTACTGTCCGAAGCCGTAATACTTCTTTGAGAGGATGATCTCGTTCTTGTCGTGGTCTGCAACTGCAACGCCCCAGAAGCCGTCGTTGATATTGGGCATACCGGAGTCCTTATTGCCGTTGTAGCCGACTGATGATACGTGGTTGTCGATAAGCTGCCACAATACCCACGCACTTGCATTAAGTCCGTTGCAGTCATCGGAGATGCGGCTTGCCAGCCACAGTGCAGCTCCCATACCTCCGGCATTCGTACCGAGAGTACCCCTTCCGTCGACCTCGCTCATCCAGAGGTTCTTTCCGGCGGACAGTGCAAGCTCCTTGAGTTCCGAACGCTTGCTTCCGCTGTAGGAGTGGGTGTCGATACGTCCCACAGCTCCCTTAGCCTCGGAGGAAAGCGCCTTGAATGCGTCTATCTGCACATCAATAGATGTCTCGTCGCTGGCACTTATGATGATGTCGTCAAGTCCACGGGCGGACAGTGACTTTTTCAGCTCTGTGAGTATCTTGCTCTCGGAGTTTCCCGTATCAAAGTGGCAGCCCTCCTGCTTCTTGCTGTAAGCTCCCCAGAAATTGGTGTAAGGCTCGTTCATGGGATCAATGCTCTGTACCGTTACGCCCCAGTCCTTCTCGAAGTGATCGCAGACCTCTGCCAGATACTCCGCAAAGGCAGTGTACTGGTCGTCCTTGAGGTTATTCTTTCCGGCATCGGTATTTCCCGTGGAGCATCCGCTCTTGCACATATAGTACGGAGGAGAGTTTGAGAACATCTCCACTATCATATCGTCCCCGGCAGCCTTTATACAGCGGTCAAGGACATTGCGCTGGTTTGCGTCAGCGCTCCAGTCATATGTCACCTGTCCGTTGTTGTAGACCGTATATCCCGGCATATTGGAATCAGTACGTGTGATGTGTTTATGGGTGGGATCGTCGCCGCCTCCGATATTGAAGCGTGCAATGTTAAGGTGCAGACCGTTCTCTCCGTAGAATGCGTCCGCAGCCTTCTGTGACAGCTCGTCGTTGTAGCCAACACGGTTTGCCCACCAGCACAATGACGAGCCCCACCCCTGGAAAACTCCGTCATTTATCACATAATGGTTAGTTGGCGACAGATTCACACGAGCTGCCGCCATGACCGGTGCCTGACCGGTCATAACGCCTGTTCCGGACAGTCCTGTGAGGGTAAGGACTGCGGAAGTCAGAGCGCTGAGCAGTTTTTTGCCTTTCATTCAGTATTCCTCCGTTCACAATTCTTTTAGTGCAGAATGCACAACTTGGCAATTATATTATAGCACGGAAATACCATGAAGTCAATTGTATTTTATCAGCATCCCGACTTGATCCTTACTACGGCAGCTTAATATCAATAAACACAATGTTGACTTGTTATTAAAAATGTAACTCTTCCCCCGCCTCCGGCGGGGGGAAGAGTTACGAAAACCAAAAGCGGGTTATAAATATTTTATTGCCGTATCAATATCTGCTGCACGACCTGAACCCGTAAAAGCCGGGCGGAAAAGGAAAACCCGGCATAAGCCGGCTTTCTCAGAGTGTCAAAAGGTACTTTTTGATCTTACAAAGAGGACGCCCTGCAAGTGAAGGCGTCCCATGATAAAGCTATGTTTTTTCGGCAAACTGAAAGCTCCGCCTTTTCAGACGGAGCTTGTACTGTATACTCAGATAGATGTTGAATAGTTGGGAGCTTCCTTTGTAATATAGATATCGTGAGGATGGCTCTCCTTGAGTCCTGCACCTGTAATGCGGATGAACTGAGCCTTCTCGTGGAGAGTGGGGATATCCACACATCCGCAGTAGCCCATACCTGAACGGATACCTCCGACCAGCTGGAATACTGTATCAGCAACAGATCCCTTGAAGGGAACACGTCCCTCAACGCCCTCGGGAACGAGCTTCTTAGCGCCCTCCTGGAAGTATCTGTCCTTAGAACCGCAAGCCATAGCTCCGAGACTTCCCATACCTCTGTACACCTTGAACTGGCGTCCCTGGTAGATCTCAGTCTCGCCGGGAGCTTCTGCACATCCTGCAAGCAGTGAACCGAGCATGACCACATTAGCTCCTGCTGCAAGAGCCTTTACGATGTCTCCGGAGTACTTGATACCGCCGTCAGCTATAACGGGTATGCCGTACTTCTTTGCAACACAGGCAACATCATATACTGCTGTGATCTGAGGTACGCCGATACCTGCAACAACACGGGTGGTACAGATAGAACCGGGGCCGATACCTACCTTAACGCAGTCTGCACCCGCCTTAATAAGATCCTCAGCAGCTTCGGCAGTTGCGATATTTCCTGCAATAACGGGTATATCAGGATATGCCTCCTTGACCATTGCAAGGCACTTCATAATGTTTGCACTGTGACCATGTGCAGAATCAAGAACAAGTACATCGACCTGAGCGTCGATAAGAGCCTTTGCTCTCTCAAGAACGTTAGCTGTAACGCCGATAGCAGCACCGCAGAGAAGTCTTCCGCTGGCATCTCTTGCAGAATTGGGGTACTGTACGGATTTCTCAATATCCTTTATTGTGATAAGTCC